>JANLRE010000966.1:0-4653 GCA_031368205.1 Fimbriiglobus sp.
GTCGCCCGAAACTCCGTGATCGCGGTGCGGAGTTCGTTCAACTTGCCGAACCCGATGCTTAGGCTCTTGTTGTCCAGGTAAAGCCCCTTGATTCGCTCGTCCTTGGCGGCCTTGCGGATGCGATCAAGCTTCATGCGCAAGTTTTCGCCGGGCGGACCGAACAGCGAATCGGCACCCGGGGATTCGTCCAGACTGCCCGAAAGCTTGATGAGCGCAATGCGGGCGAATGAGGGTTCGTCTATGCAGTCTTCTTTCTTCGCTTCTTCTTTCTTTCCACCTTCTTCCTTCCCAGCGGCGGCGGGCTTCTTCGGTTCGTCCGCCATCACTGAAAACGCCACGATCAGCAGCGTTGTTGCAAGCAACCATCGAGTCATCAGCCAGCCTCCTGAAAGTTCGGTCCGAATCGGACTACGCAAAGATGATTATACACGCTACGGGAAGTGGTCATTGCGTGGTGAGGGTTCAAATCGAGATTCAGCGCCGTTCGTACTTGTTCCCCGGTAGTCGGCGGATGGCTTTCTTCATTTCGAGTTTCATCAACAGTACAGCCAAGTCCGAAGCGGGGATGCCGAGTTCGCGGGAGAGTTCATCGGCGTGGCGTGACGACTCTAGCGCTTCCCAGATGCGGTGTTGCGTGTCGTCCAATCCCGGCGGTGGGCCGGTCACAACGGGCGGACTTGCCGGTTGTTCAAAGAGACTGGGTGGCACTTTGGTTGCTGGTTTTCGTGGTGGTGGATCGGGTGGGGCAATCCCGCGCACGTCTTCGAGGATGTCGTCCGCGTCCCGTACCAATCGGGCACCTTTGCGGATCAGTTCCAGGCACCCGGCGCTGGCGGCACTGTCCACGTTTCCGGGCACGGCGAACACTTCCCGACCTTGCTCCGCAGCATGGGAAGCGGTGATGAGTGCGCCACTTTTCGCGTTGGCTTCAATCACGACAACAGCCCGACTCAACGCACTGATGATGCGGTTCCGCGCCGGGAACATGCCCGGTTGGGGTTCCATCGTCATCGGGGTTTCGGTCAGAATCGCACCTTGCTGGGAAATTTGCTCCGCAAGGTTGGTGTGTTCGGGCGGATAAATCTTGGCCAAGCCACCCGCCAGTACCGCAATCGTGCGCCCGCCCGCTTTCAACGCCGCTTCATGGGCGACACCGTCGATGCCACGTGCTAGCCCCGAAATCACCGTGTAGCCCGCGTTCACCAACCCGGTCGCAATGCGTTCCGCCGTCCGCTTCCCGTAACTCGTACACGATCGTGACCCGACGATGCCGATGGCGTTCCGGTCCGCTTCCGTCCACATCCCGCGATGGTAAAGCAATGCCGGGCAATCCGTGATGTCGGCCAGCCGTGCCGGGTAGTCGTCGCTACCCAGCAGCGTGACGCTGACATCATGTTTGGTAATGAGGTTGCACTCGACCTCCACATCGACCGACCGAAAGCCTTCGGCAAATTTGTGGGCCAACTTCGCACCAATCAACGGTACCGATTCGAGTTGGGCCGCCGTCGCGTGCAGCACAGCACTCGGCGAACCGAAGTGTTGCAAGACAGCCCGAGTCAGCTTCGGCCCCAAACCCGAAATCAATGCGAGTGCCAGGTGGTCGCGGAGATTGGGAGTGAACAGCGGAGGCGGCATGAGATGCTGCGTAGTTGCCAGATTAAGACTGAACAGCAAAAAGTGGCGTCCGTGCCAAGCTGCTCATCCGTGAAGTGCAGAATCTTATGATGACACGCGCTGAGGGGCAATCCGAAACTCGGAATGACTTGCTTGGGGGGTAAGCGTCACGATTGTTGGTAGCAAATTTATTCACTTCGCCGACGACGGGTTTTCAACCCCACCGGGGTTGAAAACGAAGATCAATCGACAAACTTCCACCAACAAAAGCGCCGCCTACCCATTCGCCTGATTGACCGGCTCCCATCGAAACCCCATAATAGCCGCACCTCGGCTGCCGGGCGCGCGGCATCCGTTCGCCGTCTGCCGGGGGTTCGCCGCCTGCCAGCGTTTGCGGAATCCCGCAAACTCGTCGTGCGGTGCCAAGACCAGGGAGCCTTTCGTGAACGGGCCGAATTCCAAAGACAAGCTCAAAATCTTCAGCGGCCGTGCCAATAAACCTCTCGCAGAAAACATCGCCAAGAACCTGGGCGTGCCACTGGGCAACTTGAACCTCGGCAACTTTCCGGACGGCGAAACCTCGGTGCGAATTGACGAAGACGTGCGCGGTCGGGACGTGTTCATCGTTCAGCCGACTAGCCCGGATGTGAACGAACACCTGATGGAACTGTTGCTGATCTTGGACGCATTCAAGCGTGCTAGTCCGGCCCGAATCACGGCGGTCATCCCGTACTTCGGCTACGCCCGCCAAGACCGCAAGGACACTGGGCGAGTCCCCATCAGTGCCAAGCTTGTTGCAGACTTGTTGACCGCCGCCGGAGCGGACCGGGTGCTTTGCCTGGACCTGCACGCGGCCCAAATTCAAGGCTTCTTCAACATCCCGGTCGATCACTTGTACGCCGTGAAAGAGATTACCGCCCACGTCCGAACGTGGGGCATTGCGTCCGATGACTTGGTGGTCCTGAGTACCGACGAGGGCAACGTGAAAAAGGCGTTGCTGTACCAGCGCCGGCTTGGTGGGCAAATCGCCGTGGTCGATAAGAGGCGGAGCAGCGCGGAAGAAACGAAGGCCGCCCACCTCATCGGGGCGCCGTTGACCGGGAAAACCGTCATCGTGTTCGACGACATGATTTCGACCGCGTCTAGTATGGTGAATGCCGTCGAAGTGGCGCGGAAACAGTCGGCGAAGAAGATCTACGTGTGTGCGACGCACGGGGTGCTATGCGGACCGGCCGTGGAGCGACTGCGCGAGTCACCGATTGAGCAAATTGCGATCACAGACAGCATCCCGTTGTCGAAAGACAAGCGCGAGAAGTTACCGAACATCACGATCATCTCCGTGGCTCCGCTGCTGGCCGATGCGATTAAGCGAATCCACGAAGATCAATCGGTGAGTGATATTTTCAAGGATTGACCCGCCCGGAGTCCCGATGAGTTTGATGATCGAGTGCCCGTACTGCAACCTCCAGTTGCCGGTGCCGGTTGACAACCCGAGCGAACGGATCATCTGCGGCGGATGTTGGGGTGTCTTTGACGCTTCAACGTCCGGGCAGCCCACCCATGCCATGCGCGCTAAGCCTGTGTCAAGACGCCCCAATCGTTACGACGAAGATGATGAGGAGGACGACCGACCCCGTCGCCGCAGGGCGAATCGCTACTGGGATGACGAGGACGATGATTGGGATTACAGACCCAGACGATACGCCCCGGCACCGGGTGAAAGTGCCGCGATTGCGTCGTTGGTGTTGGGGATCATCAGCACTCTGATATTTTGTTTGTGGCCAGTTGGCGGCATCACCAGCATTACGGGGTTCGTTTTTGCGTTTTATGCCCTCCGGACGCCGTCCCATCGGATGGCGGTCTGGGGCTTGGTTCTCTCGTTCGTCGGCATTGTGTTTGCGATCGGATTTGCGGTGCTAACCATTGCGGGCATCAGCTTATTTGAAGGCACGCAACGCATCACGCCCAAACCGACACCCTGGACGGCGCCGCCGTTTTTCCCCAAAAGTTAGCCTGTAGAATTCGATTCTTCAATTAGAAAGTGTGAACTCATGCGACGCTTCTCAATCCAACTCTTAACGTTTCTAGGTCTGTCACTCGGTACTATCACTGGGTGTTCCGCTCCAACAGCACCTACGACACCGGCAACATCAACAACGACGGACGACGACCACGACCATGATCGGGACAAGATGCTGATCGCCCATCTCGGCAAGTACCATGCGTGCTTGACCGCCCATTTGTCGAGCAAGGACGGCAACGAACTGGACGTGTTCGTTGAGACGATTGGCCAAGATCCCACACCTGTGGCGCTGCCATTGCTCAAACTCGTTGGAAAGGCGAAACGTGCCGATGGCACTGAGCAAGAAGTGATCTTTGAACCGGCGCCGGCCAACGAACGGCCCAAGGACGAGAAGGGAGGCGCCTGTTCCCACTACGTTGCGAAAACACCCTGGATGAAAGCCGACGACGTTTTCACCCTAACACTGGAAGCCGAACTTGATGGCCGCGTCCGCAAGGCCACGTGGAAGAGCTTCAACCCCAAGAAGTACGCCCACCACGAAGACTGATTCCGGGTCGATTCGTATAACTCCGTTGGCATTGATACCCAACCGTGATTGAAGGACACCCCAGATGAGCGAAACGGGAATCAACTTGACCGCCGGGATCGTTATCGGAATTTTCGCGACGAGTTTCGTCGTGGCGGTGATTGCGATGGCCCGCGCGGGGAGTGTTCAGAATGCGTTCTGGGGGCTAACCATCGCCGGTCGTTCCCGGATCGACACAGCATTCTCGGCTAAGTTGCATGAACTGACCGGCACACCCATGCCTGTCGTAGCTGCTACGCCGATGTCACGCACAACCCTGATCCCCGCCAAGCCGACGGCACCGCCCAAGCCGACCGGGGAAGCCCTTCGCCTACTGGCACTTTTGCAGACCGAGTCCCGGCTTGTCGATTTCTTGATGGAAGACATCAGCGGTGCCCCGGACGCCGCCGTCGGCGCCGGCGTGCGGGAAGTCCACAAGAAAGCGGCTGCG
>JANLRE010000973.1:0-1574 GCA_031368205.1 Fimbriiglobus sp.
GAAGTCGCCGACAACCGCAAGCCCGCTGATATCGAGATCGCCCAAAACCTTCCCATTAAACGTCACGTTGCCGAGCGGTTCCATGTGCATTGCCTTTCAAAAGTGTGACGATGGGAAGCCCCACTGTTCCGATAGTGAGAATACCAGAATTGTCCTTTTGAAGTGAGTCATCATGCTCGAATCGGGCGTGTATTCAATTTCCCGGCGAACCGGCTGCGTAAGCTGCTGGGTGGTCTGCCACAAGCGCGTGGAAAGTGAACACCCAGGCGACTGACGTCGCCGGTTCGCCGGGAACGACAAAATTCAGCGGCGCACCCTCGCGGTTGGGGCACGCGCTTTGCGGAAGAATTCGGTATGATTAGGAACGCAGTTCGAGGCGGCTGTTTTTTCAAGTCAAGGAGTGGCCATGAACCGAACGACAGGGCTAATTGCCATTGGTATGGTGACCGTCGGCGCGTTGGTCGGTGTTGTGATGTCCATTCAAGCGCCCGCGACCACGGCCCGTACTCCGTCGCCCCAAGAGAAGCAAGAAGCGTTCGCGGCGGACCGGCTGCCCGCGATTGATCCGGACGACCCGGTGCCCCGCGATAAATTTGCCGCCGATCGTGGCGCGAAAGCAGCGGACGTGAAGACCTTCCCGATTGACGGCGACCGGGCCATGAAATACCTGAAGCAACTCTGCGACATCGGCCCGCGTGTGAGTAACACCAACGGGATGGCGGTGCAACAAGCGATCATCATCAAGCACTTCGAGGGGTTCGGCGCGAAAGTGGCGAGGCAGGAGTTCAAAGCCAAGCAACGGTCCCAAAAGAACGAAGTCCCGATGACGAACCTCGTCATCTCCTGGTTCCCGGACCGCAAAAAGCGCGTCATCATTTGTAGCCATTACGACACCCGCCCGTCAGCCCACGAAGAACCCAAACGCGAAGCGTGGAACAAGCCGTTCGTTAGCGCCAACGACGGCACAGGTGCCGTCGCGCTGATGATGGAACTGGCCCACCACTTGAAGGACTTCCCCACGGGCGTCGGTCTCGATTTCGTGCTGTTCGACGGTGAAGAATACATCTTCGACATGGGCGTGCCGGGCATCAAGGACGGCGACGAATACTTCTTCGGATCGAAGCACTTCGGGGCGGAGTACACCAAGGCAAAACAACGGCTCTCGTTCAAATACGAAGCGGCGATTCTGCTCGACCTCTGTTGTGGCGAAAACGCCCGTCTCGCAGTGGAAGGCTACTCCTGGGCGTTCGCCCCGCAACTGGTGAAACAAGTCTGGGACACCGCCACCGCCATCGGCGCGAAGTCGTTCGTATTCGAGCAAGGCTTCCACCGCGCGATCCAAGTGCAAGACGACCACCTCGCCCTCAACGAAGCCGGCATCCTCGCCATCGACATCATCGACTTCGACTACGCCCACTGGCACCTGCTGAGCGACACCCCGGACAAAGTCTCCCCTAAGCAAGTGGTCGAAGTCAGCAACGTGCTGCTGGCGTGGCTGCAACAGCAGAAGTAAACGAATCACAACTGATTCACATTAGGCGCATAAGGTTCAACAATGGGGTGGGTCAACGAAG
>JANLRE010000976.1:0-4321 GCA_031368205.1 Fimbriiglobus sp.
GCCCGATGCAATTCCGCCAGCCCCACGCTCAGCAGGTCTTCGTACAAGAGCACCTTGTCCCGCAGATCACAGGCTTGTTGCTTGCGGGTTTCCAAGGCGCGACTGCCCAGGTCACCCGCCTTCACATCGTCCGAAATGCGCGTGGTCGCCGCTTGCACCTCGGCGACGACCGCGTCGCGGACCGCCCGCACCGCGTCGGCGTCCAGCCGGTGGCGGAGCAGATACACCGCACTGGGCTTGCCGTCCGCCGCCGCTTCCACCGCTTGGGCCGCCAACGCCCACTCGTCGAGCTTGAGACCGGGAACCCAGTAGACTGCACCAGTGGGTCGTAACCGCGTGCCGCCCAGGAACTCGACGACCTTGACCAAACACGCGGACAGTTGCCCGCCGGGAATCCGGCCCAAGTGACGGCGGAAGGCCCGGTTGACGCGGACGGCGCGATCATCGTCGGGTTCGTACTCGACGGTCGGCAAATCGGGGTTGCGAACCCGGGCGATCAACTCGGTCGCGTAGGAGTTGGCGTTCTGGCCGCGTTCCTCCTTGACCACGGTGAACCCGTCGCGGTCGGCCAGCGGGCGGACCAGCACCCGCGCACCGCCCAGGGCTTCTTCCAGTGCGTCCTTCAACACACTGGCCGGCGGCCGAGGATCGGGAACGAACTGGTCCAAGCCCAAGAGTACCAGACCGGCTTTGAGCTTGTCGCGGTCGGTGAATTCGGACGCGGTCCAGAAGACGACGGCGCCGCCCACGTCGAGGGCCGACTCGATCATAAAAACTCCAAATTGGAGAATAGGGAGAAAGTGAAATGAAAAGCGATCACGCCGCCAGGAACAGACCGCGGGTGCGGGCCTGGGCGATCCACTGTTGCACGACGGACAAGGAGACCAGTTTGGGTTTCACCGCCAGGATGTCCCGCAACGCCAACAGGGTGAACTCGTCGGGGAACCGCAGCACGTACCGGATCACGCTGTTGACCGGCGTCCGGTCGCACTTGCACTTCTCGACCAGCGCGCCGACTAGGGCGTAGACGATGGCCGGCTCGCGGGGCACCGGCGCGGTCTCGGGGTGCTGCAGCACGACGTCCAGATCGGGCAGCTCGCGGTACAGTTGCAAAAAGCCAACAAACTCCGCCGCCGGGCCGTCCCCGACGCACCCCGCCGCCACCCGGTGGAGTAACTCCGCGGGCGTGTGGGCGAGCACGTCGGACACGAACGACCAACTGCGTGGGGTCGGGAACGCGCGCGGGTTGGTCACCGGCTCGAACTGACTGAGCAGCGCCGGCCGGTACTGCAGGAACGCCCGCACCTCGGGTGCGACCGGGTTCACGACCGCCCACGATTGCCAATCTTCCAAACTCACGTCGAGGTCCAGGTGCACGAACCGGTTCAACAGGGGCGTAATCAGCCGATGCGTGCCCGCCCGATCTTCTTGCCGGTTACTGGCGGCGACGACCGACCACCCGGCGGGGAGTTCGTACTCGCCGATGCGGCGGTCGAGCACCAGTTGCAGGCAGGCGGCTTGCACCATCGGCGGCGCCTGGGCGAGTTCGTCCAGGAACAGCACCCCGTCCCCGGACCGGGGCAGGAAGGCGGGCGGGCACCACTCGGCCCGGTCCTTGGTCACTTTGGGTAGCCCGCGGAGATCCACGGGATCGAGCAGTGTCGCCCGCACGTCAATCAACTTCAATCGAAGCGTGTCCGCAGCTTGCCGAACGACCGCCGACTTACCAACCCCGGGACTGCCCCACAGGTACACCGGCTTGCGCGTCGGGATCAGGGAACTCAAAACTTTCGACACGTCTCGCGGTCGCATACCGACCTCCAGAAAAGGAACTTGACCGGCGTATCCCACGAAGGAACACACTGGCTGTGGACGAGGAAGTGACGGCCCATGGCTAACGTGGCCCCCTCAAGTATCTTGACACGTTTCGAGTCAATATTGCGGCTTGGCCGTGACCGCCCCAGTAAAAGTGACGGCCGCAGACGCCGCACCGGACGTGCTGGCCGGGCCACACCGTCCGCTTCTTCGGCACCCCGGCGCGGCCGTCGGGAGTACCCTTTTGACGCCCCCGGTCGAAGTGGCTGTTCTTGGCGTCGAGTTTCGCCACCAGGCAGTCGTACCGGCCCGGTTCGATGAACGCCAAGTGTGGCACCTGGCGGCAGAGGAGTTCGGACGGCGGCGCTTTGATTGACTTCCGATGGCCGGTTTTGTTCACCCGCTTACCCATCCGCTCGTTGCGGCGCCGCTCCCCCTTGACGATCGGGTTGCGCACCAGCCGGGACACCATCCGGCAGTCCCACCGGTTCAAGCGGTTCCATTCGCCGGTCAGAACGCCCTCGGCGTTCATCCAATCGGCGACCTCGGCGTAACTCGCCCCTTGTTCCAGCAGGGTGAAAATCCGCTCGTAGACGCGCTGCGCGTCTACGAGCGTTTCCACGTCGGCGTCGGCGGACGACCCGGCCGTCTTGCGGTAGCCGTACTGGAGCGTCTGGACGACGGCCCCTTGGGTGAACCGATTTCGTAAGGTGCGGCGGATGCGGCTGGACGTGTCCGTGTTGCCGGACTCGTGCTTGAACGTCGCGAACCAGGCGTTGGTCCGCCAGTTGTCGTTGGCGGTGTCGATGGAATCGTTGATGGCAATGAAGCGGGTGTTGCTATCCTCGCACGCCTCGCAGAAGTCCATCGCCCGCGTCCGGCGGCAGATGCGGCCCAAGTCTTCGGTGACGATCAGGTCGAACGTGCCACTGTCCGCGGCTTCCTCGGCCTTGGATCACGTGAAACTCGACCAGCCCGTCGGCATACCGCGATTGAACGTACTGCCGGCACAGGGCGAATTGGTCGTCGAGGCTTTTCACGTCCTGGTGGACCGTACTAATGCGGCCCACGGCCAAGACGTTTAATTTTCCTCCCCGACGCGGTTGGAGCAGTCGGCCATCAAAAATGGTTCCCATCCGTGCATCTCCGTACCTGACAGAATGTCCAGTCCGAAAGCGTGTCAGTCAACCGGCTGAGGAAGCCTAAGCTTTGAATAAGGCTAGACTTCCGCCAAGAACTGCTCGGCAGTAAACGGTACTTCAACCGCTACGGATGCAAACAATAATTTGATTGACATTGGATGGTCAGGAAATGTGCAGCGCCTGGTTCGGCGCGCGTTTGCCTCCGCCGGGTTCGGCTCTGCCTCCACAACCGGGTCACCCTTCCCGGAGCCCAGCACCACCGGCCCAAAACGGGTAGTCCAGGCCGGCCACGCGGTTAATCACCAGTGCCTGAAGGACCAGTATCGCCACGGCCGCTTCGACAATCAACAAGTGGTAGGGCCGAGTGATGATCCCCAACGCGATGATGAGCGTGGTCGCACCCGCCGGTGGATGCCAGACGTTCAGCAAGACCATGAGGGCACCTGTCGAGGCTAGCGAAAGCGCCGCACAGAACACGCGCTCCGCATGAACGCCTTCCACCATTGTCGGAGGGTCGTGAGCCAAGCCCATCAGCCAAAGCGAAGCATAGCCACAGAGGATGCCGATCGCGTGGCCGCATAACGTGTTCCGGGGACTCGCGGCCGACTGCATCGGATTGTGGAACAGCAACAACGCCGTCGGCCCGAGCGACGGGAAAACGAACGGGGTTCCCGAAATCATGGCGACGGACGCCAACAAACCAATCGTCAGAAAACCATTGACGAGCAGAAACGCCGCCCAAACGACACGCGCAGGGTAATGGCCGAGAAGGTAGGACAAGCGCAGCCGATCGACTCGGGAGTGCCGCGCGTCAGGCCTCGACACGTTTGGCGTCGATTGATCGCCGATCGGCTCTTTGGATTCCATACTTCCTCTACCATTCCTGTTTAGATGTCGGGCGTCAGGTCGAAGTACTCATCGTCTTCGTTTTTGCCGCCGTGCCCCTTGCCGACCTGCTTCTCGCTGGCAACGAACTCGATGGATTTGATCCACTTGACCATTTTATAGCCGAGCTGGTTTTCCACCCGCAGTCGCAAAGGGGACCCGTAGAGCCGGGCGAGGGGCACGTAGTTCATCTCATAGGCCAAAAGACTCTGAAGATGCATAGCGATTTCCAGCGGTTGCGTGTCGTAGTATTCACCGCCGTACAGCCCCTCGCCGAAGGAATGGAAGACCACGACCTTCGCCTCCGGCGTGGGTCGGACCCGTTCGATCAGCTTCGCCAGCGGCAAGCCACCCCACTGGGCGATGCCCGACCAGCCCTGGATGCAATGGTGCATCGTAATCTGATCCTGTTTACCCAGGGCCTTTATTTCGTCCAGCGAAAGTTCGACCGGGTTGTCGACCAGCCCATAGACATTGAG
>JANLRE010000977.1:0-2573 GCA_031368205.1 Fimbriiglobus sp.
GTCGCCGAGCTTCACGCCGTTGCGGGGGACGAAGGTCACCGGCAAGTTGGACCAATTGGGCTTCGTATCGCTGGTGTAGTCCAGCACGGCCTTTTCCCGCTGCTTGGCGGCGAGCGCGTCCAGGAACGCGGTCGCCGCATCGACCGCACGAGGAGTCGCCGCCGCCGCTTTCTTATCCTGCTGACTGTTAGCCACGGCAACCGTCGCCGTTGGGAGCGAAGACTGCGACGAGTACAGAGCAATACCGATGACCAGCACGGTTCCGAGCATAGCGATCGCCTTCCGCCTACCACCGCCGAAGTTGCGCGGTGTTTGTTGAACTGTCTCGTTCATCGGCTTCTCCTCGTAACAGGGTCGTGAGTCCGGTCGAAAAACGAGCAGCGTTCGCTAATCGCCGCCTATTCAACAACAGTATTCAACCATTAGCCCGGTTCAACCCAGCTCGACCAATTCATCGACCGACTACGAAACCAACCCCGGCCCAAGCTCAAAACAAACCCGCCGGTACAAACTCGGCCGCAAAGGGTATACTGGCAGCAAACCCGGAGACGCGAAATGAACACCACTGTTAACACGATTCCGATGACAGTCGATGAGAAGATTCAGAGCCGCTCTGAGCTTCTGAAGGCCGTGGAGTTGGCAACATCGCTATTCAGCGAAATGTATTTCGAGTTACCGGACGATCCGAAATGGACTAACCCAAAGTTAAGTTGGCGGTACCTGGAAAAAGGCTCCTACACACCCAAGAAAAACCTGCCGGATGGGGACATTATCCGTGCTATTTTCGTCGAAGAAGAGAGCGACACTGGTCGGTACGAAGTCTACGAAGACATCCCGGTTCACCGGATGTTAGATGACTACAGCCGCCGTTTCTACTTGACTAGCCTCTTCTTCTCAGTTTCGCATAACAAACGTCTCGTTCTAAGAATTCGCGGAAACAAACTGCTCTTAGAACTGGAAGAGGAGTCTGCCAATGGCGTATGAGTCAAAGGCAATTGAGTTGATCCGGAATATACAAAAGGAACTCGCTGTCGCACAGAATGAACTTGAAACACTAAACGACAACTTTAATCGAGTAGAGTTGCATCTGGTCCGGGAACGACTCGCGGTACTCGAAGACCGTGTCAGTGACCTCAAAAACGACCGCTCCGAATCCGATCGCCGCAAGACGCAGTATCTTTACCTAACCATTGGCTTCGTGTTCACGCTGCTTGGCAATGTCCTGGTTCAACTTCTCATCATATATCTTCGCAAATGATTATGACACTCGCACCGTTTACTGTTTCTGCTCCGGAATCGGGCCACACCCTGGCGAAAGTCTTGCGGTCTCGGCTCCATGAACACGCCCTGTCGTGGGCACAAGTTCGCTCGCTGATTGCGGCGCGACGGGTGCAGGTGGAGGACGCGATTTGTTCGGATGATGCGCGGCGGTTGAAGGAGAACGACGTTGTCACACTTCATGCGTCGCCGAAGCCGTTGCCGAAGGACGCGCACCCGGAGCGGCTGTGCGTGCGGCACCTGGATGAGCACGTCATCGTTGTGGAAAAGCCCGCTGGCGTGAACACCGTGCGGCACCCGTCGGAGTTGGAATGGTCCGAACACCGCCGTCAACTCGACCCGACGTTACAAGACCTTGCGCAATGGGCGGCGGCGGCCCGGCTGGATCGAAAACCGAAGTCGTTGCCGCCGCTGCGAATCGTCCACCGCCTCGATAAAGAAACCAGCGGGCTGGTCGTGTTCGCGCGGTCACCGTTGGCGGAACGACACCTCGGGATGCAGTTCCGCAAGCACACGGTTGTGCGGCGTTACTTGGCCGTCATTCCGGGGTTCTTGCCGCCGCAATCCATCACCTCGAACTTGGTGCGGGACCGTGGCGACGGGCGACGCGGTAGCACGAACTTGCCGGACGTGGGTAAGAAGGCCACGACGCACCTCACGATTGAAGAGAAGTTGCCGGGTTACACGCTGCTGTCGTGTCGGCTAGAAACGGGCCGCACGCACCAGATTCGGATTCATTTGTCGGAAAAGGGTCACCCCGTCTGTGGTGACAAAGTGTATTGCAAGCGGCCCAACGGGGATGTCATCACGGACAACAGCACGGCCCCCCGGTTGGCCCTTCACGCGACGGAGTTAGGGTTTGAACACCCCGTGCTCAATAGCCCGTTTCATTGGGACATGCCGTTGCCAATCGACATGCTCAAGCTGTTGGAACGGCTACGGGCAAGCGGCAAATCGTGAGTACGTTTGATGGAGCCGGTTCCCTGGGATCAACCTGCCGCATCACGATCAGCGTGGCACCAGGCGGGTGCCCATGATGCGATCTTGGGGTGGGCGGCTGGGGTATCGCAGCGCGATGGCGATGTAGAGCGGGAGCAAGAAAACCGCGAGGAACAGGATTGCGGTTCGAGCGAGGATCCAGTTCGGTTGCACGGCTTGAATCCACAGCGTTGCCCCCAGCAGAATCGTGACGGGTACCCACACCACCAACTCACGCACGGCGCAGCGGAATCGCCCGGCCAACCGCCCATCGTTGCTTACGATCGTGATCCCCGCCAGCGTCAGCGACAAGCCAC
>JANLRE010000903.1:0-4097 GCA_031368205.1 Fimbriiglobus sp.
GGAAAATTTTGCTAGACCCTTTGATACCTGCCCCACACGGTTCGCCCGATTCTGGCCTGCAATCTCGTGGTCCTATACTACACTTCGCGCAGGTCGCGTTTTGGTCGCTTTGAAAATGCTCACAATGGCAGGAGTTTCTGCTATGGCTTCGGTTGCCTCCTCCCTGGATTTGCCTGTTTTGCCCGTCCAAGAATTTGCGGTCCCTGAGGGCATCAACCCCGATGCTTGGGCCGCGTTTGACGAGATGATTGAAGCGTGTGGGCGGACGGTTTTTCGGATGCCGAGCAGTTGTGACATGTACCTGCGGCAATACCTGAGTCAGTTCCCCAAAGAACGGGAGTTGCTCTCGCAGGCGCTGCAACAGGGCGTCCCCGATCGGATCCTGCAAGAAAGCAACGGCGGCAAAATCGTCGCTGTTCTCGACCAGATTACCCGCCAGTTCGTGAAGGCGGCCAACCTGAACGCTGCCGAGGGGAAATGGGCAGTCGAGGCGTGGGCCACGGCACTGGGCCGACCCGTTGATTACATTCGCCCGTCGGAACAAATCGTCGAACTCACGACGGCACCCTTGATTACGGTCAGCGACAAAAGTTTGCGAACCATCATGGCGTTGATCGCCGGTGCGGGCGGCGCGTTGGGCGGGATGACGGCGTATGGGCTGGGGTTCCTGGTTGTGTATTTGACGGACCCGTTTGCGGACGTGAAACTCAACGGCAAAGACGCTGCGAATGTCCGAGTCGCACTTGGCGTCTTGGTGTTGATTTTTATGGCGATGGGCGGGTTTGCGGGTGGCGTTTCCGCGTTCTGCGGTTGGCTATTTGGCCGCGGCAACGAGCGGCCGTGGGGCGGGTTCGCGGCGGCGTTCGGCGCCGCGTTCGGTGCTGGGATTATCGGATTTTTTGTGCGTGGCCCCGGTATTGTGACGTGCTTTGCTATCGTATTTTGCACCTTCGGAGCCACGTTCACCGTGGCCACCCGAGGCGGACGACGTGACTAACGAAGAGTATCCACCACGAATCACACGAATTAGACGAATATGATTTCTGCCAATGAGTTGAGCGTGGAAGAGCATTGCTGAAGTGAGTCACACAGTCGTTAATGATCCCGATTTCATTCGTCTGATTCGTGTGATTCGTGGTGAAATTCTTGGGTTAACCTTTGTCACGGATTCGCTTCAGCAGTTCCGTTGTGCTGATGCCCGGCACTAGCGGCAGGAACTCGATTCGCCCGCCGTAACTTCGCACGAGATCGGCTTCCGGGACGGGGCGACCGTGGGGTGGGGCGTACTCGGCGCCTTTGCAGTGGATGTCCGGTTTCAGTTTGGCGAGTGCCACTTCGGGTGTGGGTTCCTCGAAAATCACCACGTAATCGACACATTCCAGCGCACACAACATGACGGCCCGTTCGTCTTGCGTCAGAATCGGCCGCGACGGCCCTTTGTAACTTCGCACGGACGCATCGCTGTTCAACCCGACGATGAGCACGGCCCCAAGTTGCCGGGCGGATTGCAGACTGCTGACGTGACCGGGGTGCAACAAATCGAAGGTGCCATTCGTCCAAACAACGGTTTCCCTTGCTACGCGATAGGCTTCGCGGCGAGCCAACAACTCGGGCCACGGGACTTGCTTGGTACGGGCTGCTCTCATGCGAATTGGTTCACTCGCTGGCGGTATCGAATTCGGAGTCGTCGATGAGGCGTGTGAGTTCGTGCATATCACACAAAATTCCAGCGTGAGCCGACAGTGAGTCCGTGTAGATCGAGGTGACGAGGTCGATTAAGAACTGTTCTTCCAGGTCGAAGCGGTCCCGAAACGTGTCCATGTCCAGACCGACCGCGACTGCCAATGCCCAGGCATCCGCCAGGCGAACGCAGGCTTCGACCGGCGCAATCGCAAAGAACTTTTCGACGGTTTCTTGCCCCGTCGCGGTCATCAGACTGGCAAGATCGGTGCGAATCGTCTCGACGAGCGGTCGGACTTCCGATTCGAGATCAACAAACATTCGCTCATTCGTTAGCGATTGTTCGGTTTGCATGGCAAGACCTTCCGTGTGGTATCGAATCGATGTCAAGTTAGCGTGGATAGCGAGACTGAAACGAAAATCGAGGTGAGGCCAATTGTAACGGCTACAGTCCCGGAGGCGAGTTCAGATTCATCAATTTCCGAATTGATCTTCCCCGAGACAATTATGCTGTCCGCAAATCGGACATCCGACGTGAATCCTCGTTACGGTGAGAGGTAAACGATCATGCCGTGCTTGATTCCTTCCCCAAAACCAACTTCTGCAAACTGTGGGGTTCACTTCTTCGTCATAACCAGATGTTGCGGAGTGGGGTTGGGAACTGACTTTTTCGCAACGGGGCGGTTGATGCCCCAAAAATAATGCAGAATGCTCGACGACATTTAGCGGTCATTCAAGACATCCGGACGTTGAGGACGGTGGGGTTAATTGACTTGCGCGCTCTTTGTCGATCGGGGAATCTCGGTAATTCAATTTGAGTCCGGGATTCCGATTGCCCTTTTAGGTCGAATAATTCATTTTTATCGGTAGCACAGTTCTCGCTGCGCTGCCCGGCGACATCCCGTGAATGATTCATCCCCGCCGATCACCTGGAACTGCCCCCGAAGTTTGGAGTCGAAATCATCATGTTCCGCATCTGGCTCCGCAACTTGTTTCCCCGCACGATCACGAAGAACCGATTCCGTCGTCGTCCGCATTCCCCCCTCCGATTCTTGCAACTCGAAGACCGGACCAATCCCGTCGTCATCAGCATTAGTAATCCCGCACCCCAATTGGAGGGCAACGCGGGCACCTCGACGATGACCTTCACGGTCACGTTGGATGCCGCGTCTCCCGGCGTTGTGACGGTGGATTTCGCCACCGCAGACGGTACGGCCAACGCAGTCATTGATTACTTGGCCACCGCTGGCACACTGACGTTCAATGCCGGTGATACGTCAAAAACGATCAGCGTGACGATTAACGGCGATGTCTTGGTCGAGGCCGACGAAACGTTCTCCGTGAACCTGTCGAACCCCTCCGCTGGAAACACGATCCTTGTCGGCACCGGCACCGGGACGATTCTCAACGACGATGCGGCGGCGTTCAAGATCAGCAAGACCGCCGCTGCCGTCGAAGGCAGCCCGATCACGTTCACGGTGAGTTTGACCAACCCCGTTGACGTGACCACGTCCGTGACGGTGACCACGGCGGACGGGACCACGTCCCCGACCGATTACACGGGTCTGGTGGCCCAAGTCGTGACCTTCACGCCGGGTGTTGTGAGTCAGCTTGTGACCGTGAGCACGACCGCCGACGCGATCGTGGAAGCGGACGAGACGTTCACGGCGACGCTCGGCGGGCTGAGCAACGGCGGGCGGGGCACGGTTACCATCTCCGCGACGGACAACGTCGGCACCGGGACGATCGTCAACGACGACCAGACGACGCTGACCATCGCCAACGTCGCGCAGCTGGAAAACGTAGCGACGATGAAGTTTGCGGTCACGTCCAGCAACGCCGTGCAGGGCGGGTTCAAAGTGGACTTCGCCACGGTGGCGGGCACGGCCCAGAACAACATCGACTACACGTTCGCCACCGGAACGCTGACCTTTGCGGGGACCGCCGGTGAAACGCAATCCTTCCTTGTCACGATCGTCAACGACGCCATCGTCGAAGCCGACGAAACGTTCACGGTTCAACTGAGCAACGTCGCCCCGACCAACCCGCTGATTGCCACGTCCGCCTTCGTAACGACCGCTACTGGTACTGGCACGATTCAAAATGACGACAGCACCGCCGTCACGGTTGCGAACGTGAGCCAGTCCGAAGCGGGCGGGCCGATGACGTTCACGGTCGCGTTGACGAACGCCGTCGAGGGCGGCTTCAAGCTGAACTACGCCATCACGAACGGGACCACGACCAACGCGGATTACACCGTGCCGGGGACGTTCGTGACGTTCGTTGGCAACGCGGGTGAAACGCAGACGTTCACTGTGAATCCCGTCAACGACAACATCGTCGAACCGGACGAGACATTCAACGTCGCGCTCGGGCCGGTCACCCCAACCAACGTGTTAGTTGTGGCCAGCAAGATC
>JANLRE010001010.1:0-1043 GCA_031368205.1 Fimbriiglobus sp.
GGCGGTCAGTTCCGGCTTCGAGTGTCCGGCCAATTCTTGCAACGTTCGCAGATCAACGCCCCTTTGCCCCAAGATCGTCAGGCACGAATGCCGTAAAGCATGGAAGTCGAGGTAACAAGGTGTGCCGTCGTTCGCAGGCAGCACGTAGGGGATGTTGGCCGCTTCTAGGTCACTCCGGAGCATCAACGCGCCTTTGTGGTCTTTCGCCCACGGTCCGCCCCAAACGTGTTGACCCGTCAGTTTCGTTGCCAGAAATGGCCGAAGTTGTTCCGCGACATTGGTAGTCAGTGGCACGACTTTCAGGGTTCGGGACTTGTTACGGATGGCAGCGAGTGTCACCGTCGGCGGGGTGGTATCGAGTGCAAAGCTTTCCGGCGTTAGACTGGCCAAAGCACCGGCACGGAATCCAACGGTTAGGGCAATGAGGTAGAGGAAGTAGCGATCCTCGCCCGTGAGTGTTCGGAACGTGTGGACACTGGTTCGGGTGGCTTCAAGAAGTTCGATTACTTGCACCACGGTCAGTTCCCGGCGTTGGCGTCGGACTTCGGCTTCGACGCCAATCAATTCCAACGTGTCAAGGGGGTTGGTCGCAATCCGCCGGTTGCGAACCATCCAACGCAGGAACCCCCGGACGGCGCGAAGGTGGTGGTTGACGGTCTGTGGGCTTGCCCCGCGTCGCCTCAACTGAATCAAGGCTTCGACGGTTGCACGGGGGTAACGACGGGCCTTTCCTTCCCCAGTGGCTTTCAACCCGTGCCGTTTCGTATTAGCGCGCACGGACTGACCGGACACGCCAAGTATCGCCGCAACCTCGTTTGGCGCGAATTCGAGCCTTCCAGGGGCCAATGAAACGGTATCGCCGTTTTCTCGCAGTCCCGTCAGCCACTTCGACGCTGTCACCGCATCCATTTCGGAGAGGAACACAAACCCGCAGCCGTCAAACAAAGCGAGAATCCGTTGGCAGGTTTGATGAACGTGTTCGGGGGTATCCCCCTTGCCCCTCATCATCGTGGCATAATCTTCGAGATGCTCCGGAAGTGGGC
>JANLRE010001027.1:0-1691 GCA_031368205.1 Fimbriiglobus sp.
GCTCGGATCCCGAATCTCGATCTTGAACTTGATTCGACGCAAGAATGCTTCGTCCGCGTGTTGCGTCGGGTCCAGGTTAGTGGAAAAGATCAAGATTTCGTCGAACGGAACCTCGATTTTAGTCCCCGTGGTGGTGGTGAGGTAGTCGTACTTCTTCTCCAACGGCACAATCCAGCGGTTCAATAAATCCATCGCGCGAACTTGCTGTCGCCCGAAGTCGTCGATCATGAAGATGCCACCGTTCGACTTCATCTGCAATGGCGCTTCATAAAACTTGCCAATGGGGTTATATTTCAAATCCAACATCGGCATTACCAACTCGCCACCCACGACAATCGTGGGGCGTTTAATGTTGATAAATCGCCGATCGAACTGCCCGGACTTTTTGAGCAGGCCCTCGTAGTCGTCGAGTGAGGTCTCTTCTTTCAACGCGGTATGTTGAATGGGATCATACAACTTAATAATCTGTCCATTCGCTTCAATCGCGTGGGGGATGTAGATGTGGTCCCCTAACAGCCGGGTAATTCGCTCCGCAACGCTAGTTTTGCCGTTGCCGGGGTAGCCGAAAAAAAAGATACTCGACGCCGAGTTGATCGCCGGGCCGATCTCGTTGAACACGTCTTCGGTGATGACAAGATCGGCGAACGCGCGTTGAATACTCCGTCGGGTGACTACTATTTTCTTCACAGTTTGTGCGAGTACGGATTCAACATAATCGGCAAAGGGCACCGGCAACGGGCCGATGTAATTCGTCTTATCCAGTGCCTCATGAAGTGCGGCGGTGCCTTTTGGCGGCTTGATTTCGTACACGAACGACGCATCACCGCTCGACCCTTTTTGCCCGATAATGTCCATGAGGGTCTGTTTCCGCATCATCTGCAAAACAGGACTTAGGACCGAGAACGGGATGCACAGGTGGGTAGCGACCTCACCGCCCGTGAGTTGGCCGCGGGTGAAAATCGTCCGCAAAATCATGTCAAAAATGAACGGAATGCCCACGCCCAGTTCGTCAGCGTTGGACGGAACCCGTGGCAAATAAGCGTTCGCGGAACTGGGGTTTCCTTCGTCGTCGGTCGGGGGTGGGTCACCAAGTAACGTGACACCTTCTAAACTACCGTACCGTTGCGCGTCGGCCAGCAGCACGTCGTAGTGCAATTTATGCAAGCGAAGATGGTCAATCGCTTCGGGGTCATTTTCCGCTTCCGCTTTCGCAAGGCAATCCATCACCGCAGGGGCGACGACATATTTCACCCCGTCAATATACATGTGGTGCAAATACTCGCCCGGCCGGACGTAACAGTCCGGGGTATGATCGGGCATGGCCAGCATCTGCTGATAAAATTCCGGCGCTATAATCACCCGCATCGGCACACTCCCTCATCTGAGACTTGTACTCCAGCCTCAGCGCAAGCATAGAACAAGAGACGTGGGCGTGGGGGCACAGAAAAATTCTGATTCCGGATTACGCCGTTGCTGGTTAGCCCGACGCGCGAGGGATTGCGCGCTCGGACTACCCCGAAGGGGTTCAATGTAATAGCCCAGGGTCGCGGCGCTTCGTCGCGCACCCTGGGTTCTCGCCCCCCCCTGCCGTACCCCGGAGGGGTTCCATCGTTCCTCGTATCGCAGATGTAACCCCTCCGGGGTAAGATCCCTTTCCGGTCCGACCCAGGGTGCGCGTCGAAGCGCCGCGA
>JANLRE010001048.1:0-1099 GCA_031368205.1 Fimbriiglobus sp.
CAAGTAGCGACGTTTCGGAGTGATGGCACGTACTCCGATGGGCGCCGTCCGGACGCGGTCACGTTTTCATCGCCAGAAGAAGATGCGCAGCGGCGGGACTTCACGATCAACGGCATGTTCTACGACCCGGTCACGAAGCAAGTGATTGACTACGTCGGTGGGCAGGCGGATTTGCAGTTGCGGGTGTTGCGGGCCATCGGCAACGCGGCGGAGCGGTTCACCGAAGACAAGTTGCGCATCCTCCGTGCCGTGCGGATGGCGGCGCGGTTTGAACTGACGTTCGACCCCGCCACGATGGAATCGGCGAAGCAGATGGCAGGTGAAATTCGCGTCGTGAGTGCGGAGCGAATCGCGGAGGAACTGCGCAAGATTCTCACCAACCGGCATCGGGCGCGGGGCTTTCAACTGCTGGATGAGATGCACTTATTGCGAGCGATTTTGCCGGAGATTGAACGCTCCACGGAGTCGATTAAAGCGCGAATGGAAGTCCTTTCCGGGTCAACGTGGCCGACACCGCAACCGATCACGTTTGAGCTAGCGTTTGCGGTGATGTTGCACGACGTGAATAGCCGTCAAACGGCGGCGATTGCGAAGCGGTTGCGGTTGTCGAACCAGGAAGCGGAGCGACTCGTTTGGCTCATCGACAAGTGCCAATCGCTTCAAGACGCCCCGACACTACGGATGAGCCGATTGCAGCCGATTCTTGTCCACACCGGCATCGGCGAACTGTTGGCGTTGTGCCGGGCGGATTCGTTGGCGACGGGGCGAAGTCTGGCAGAGATCGAGTTTTGTGAATCGCTGTTGCGCAACACTCCGCCGAACGAACTGAACCCGCCGCCGCTCATCACGGGGGACGATCTTCAAGCCGCCGGGATGAAGCCAGGGCCGCAATTTAAGCGGATCCTTGATGCGGTTCGGGACGCCCAACTCAACGGCGAAATCACGACGAAGGCTGATGGTCTAAATCTGGCATCGCAACTTCAGCGCTGAAACGTTCTCTCCCTCTGGTTGCAAGGAAGTTAAAGCTTCCATCCCCCCCCCGCCCTCCCCACACCGGGATTTTACGGTCTACCCCCGCCTGCCGGGGGGGTTAGGGGGG
>JANLRE010001056.1:0-8448 GCA_031368205.1 Fimbriiglobus sp.
ATCAACGACGCCCTGCGAGCCTACCTCGCCAAACCCTTCATCCTGCTCCCAAACATGGCAACTGCGTAACATCTAATCCTGTTTAATCCTGTTCATCCTGTCTAAAAGTTTTAGCCACCCCGAGCATCGTTGCAGTGGCACTGTCGGGCCTCGCAAAGCCTCGACCACGACCTACAAAACCTACTTCAAAACAATTCCCGAATCACTTCGCCGCCGTTGGGCAAGAGGTTGTGCTGTCGCCCGCTCGCGTCGTGGTAGACCGCGTCGAGCGGCACGCCGAAGTAGCGGTAGATCGTGGCCGCCAAGTCGCCGGGGTGAACGGGACGTTCTTGAATCGACCCGCCGTCCTTGCTCGAACTGCCGATCACCTGCCCGTGCTTCATCCCACCACCCGCCATCAGCATCGACATGATGTACGGCCAGTGGTTGCGGCCGTCGGTACTGCCCTGGGTTCCCACTTGTGGGGTGCGACCGAATTCACCCATCGCGACGACGAGAACGTCATCCGACAAGCCGTGATCCTTTAAGTCATCGACGAGCGTGGTGATGAGATGATCGAAGAGCGGCAACAGCGGCCCGAGTCCTTTCGTGATGCCGCCGTAGGGCGGGATGTTGTCGCCGTGCGTGTCCCACGTGCCGGACGCGGTGTGGTAACTCAAGTCCAACATCACGAACGCAACCCCCGCTTGCACAAGACGCCGGGCGAGGAGCGTTTGTTGCAGCCACAGGTGTTTGCCGTACTTGTCCCGCGTTTTGGTCGGCTCCTTCTCCAGATCGAGGGCATCCCGCACGCGGCTGTTCGTGAGCATCTCGACGGCTTGTTGGCCGTACTTGTCGAACGCCGTCATTGTCCCGCTATTGTCAATGTCGGCGCGAAGGCGGTCGAAGTCTTTCAACAGCGTTTGCCGGTCACCGAGCCGACCGGAATCGACGCCGACCGGCAGGCGGAAGAGATCACCCTTCGACACCTGCCCGGTGTCCTTGCCAACGAGATCGTAGACCGGCAATTGCGCGGCGGCGTTGACCGGGAAGGGGTCGTACTGCTTGCCAAGATACCCCGCAAAGGCGAGGTGCGTCCGGCTCCGGAAGAACGCAGCGTAGGGTGGCGCTGCCGGGTGGTTGGCGCCGTGAAACTTCCCGATCAGCGACGCAATGGCGGGGTACTTGACGGCCTCTGGATTGGTTCGTGGCTCCGCGAGGTTGTTCGCCGTCGTCATGACCGAGTTCGGTTCGTGGTTGCTGTGCCGACAATCCACCGCCCGTAGCACGCTGAACCGATCCAACATCCCCGCCAACTTCGGTAGATGTTCGCAGAGCAACACGCCGGGCAGTTTGGTCTTCGTCACCCCGAACGGCCCACGGTTCTCTGGTGGTCGATCCGGCTTCGGGTCGAACGTGTCAATCTGACTCGGCCCGCCCGTCATCCACAACAGGATCACGCTTTTCTTGGGCTTGGATGCACCTGCAATAGCCCGTTGTTGCAACAACGCCGGGACACTCAACCCCGCCAACCCCGCCAGACTCGCCTTCAACACGTTCCGCCGTGACGGCAACACCAACCCCTCACGGGTGCGGCCATGAAACGATCCAAACGCATGGGGGTGTTGGTGCGGAGTCATCATGTATTTCCATCCAATCAAAGCCCACGGATAATGATCCGTGGGCGTTCGTGACCCGAGGGCTTGACTTCTACTGGTTGAATACAAACTCTTTGGTGTTGAGCAGTGCCCACAGGATGTTTTCGTAGGCTTGGCGCTTGTTCTTTTCGTTCTTCTGGATGTGATCGAGGGCGGTTTTTAGGTCACTCTCAGTCGGCTTGCGGGCCAGTGCCCACAGGAACAGCTCTTCGATTTTCTCCGCATCCGGGCGTTTGTCGTTGATGCTAGAGAGGACATCGGCGCGGCCGTTGCCACGGGTCAGTTTGCCTTGCACTTCATCGCTATTCAATAGGTGCAGGGCTTGCGCGAGGTTGGCTTCGTTGACGCGCTCACATTCACACGCGCTGATGCGTTGCGGCTTGCCGAAGACTTCGAGGAAGTAACTGCTGAACGACTCGTCCGGCAGTTGGATCGCCCGGTTCGGGGCGTTCTTGTCACGTGGCAGGCCGTTGAATTGTTGCGTGCTATCCGTGACCTGATTCAGGGCATCCAGCAGGACTTCCGCACCGAGCCGCTTCGGGTAGTACCGGGCATAGTTTTGTTTGTCGTGCTTGTTGAAGTCGTTCGGCACCGATGACAGTTGATACGTGCGGCTTTTCACGATGGTCTTGATGAGCGACTTCAAACTGAACTGGTTGTCGATCAGGTTCTGCGTGAGTGCGTCGAGCAACTCGGGGTTCGACGGCGGGTTGGTCACTCGCATGTCGTCCGGCGCGTCCACAATGCCGCGGGTGAAGAAGTGTGCCCAATACCGATTAGCGACGGCTTTGGCGAAAAACGGGTTCTTCCCATCGACCATCCACTCAATGAGCTTGTTGCGGGGGTCGTCTTCCGCAGCCACTTCCATCGGTGCGCCGTCGAGCGGTTTGATCGCAGCCGGTTTGCTGGTGCGTTTATTGGACACGGTGCCGGTGGTGCGGGTGAAGATCACTTGCGTCTTGATTTGTCCCCGTTGGGCGTCGAAGCCGGGCTTGGTCAATTCTTTGCGACCGACGCGCCCGAAGAACGCCGCGAAGCCCCAGTAGTCGTCTTGGCTCCATTTTTCGTAGGGGTGGTGGTGGCAATTCGCGCACGCCAATCGCTGGCCGAGAAACACTTGGGCAACGTCATCGACGTAGTTCTCGGGCTTTTCCAGTTCCTTGTACCAGACCGTGGCGGGGTTGTTGGTTTCATCACCCGTCGCGGTCAGGATGTGCCTGGCGAAGTCGCTGTACGGCATGTCGGCGGCAACCGCTTCCTTGATCCACGCATGAAACGCAAAGGTGCCAGCGGCGCGTTGCTGTTCCCCACGCCGCTTCACCCGCAACACGTCCGCCCACTTGTTCGCAAAGTAATCGCTGTAGTCGCTGGTTTCGAGAAGCTGGTCGATCAGCTTGTCACGCTTATTTTTCGAGGTGTCCGTTAGGAACGCAAGGACTTGCTTCGGGGTCGGCAGCGTGCCGGTTAGGTCCAACATCACCCGTCGAACAAACACTTCATCGCCGCACAAGTCTGCTGGCACAAGGCCGAGTTCCTTCCACTTCTTCGTGGTGAACTGATCGACAATCGTTTTCTCCACGAACTCCCATTTCGGCGTCGGCGTGCCCAGTGGAACCGTGGTCCGGAATACGGCCACTCGGCCCTGATAGCGGGCCATGATAGCGGCTTCGCCGCTCTGGTTCAGCGTGGTCACGAGGGCGTTTCCGTCCACGCTGGCAATTTCGGCGTCGTTACTCTCGTACTGCGCGCGGCGAGTGATGTCTTCAACGGTGCCGTCGGTGTAGTGGGCGTACACGGCGAATTGTTGCGTGTTTTGCCGTGTCAAAATGCGGTGTTCCGGGTACACGCTAATCTTGGCCACGGTCGGGTCCGACTCGGCACCATACGGCGCACCCGCAGCAATCCACCGGCGGATGATCTTGTACTCGTCGCTGCCCGGTTCCATTTTCTTGCCACCGCCGTGCGGCACCGCGCCGATCGCCTTCAGCAAAAATAGCGATTGATCCGGCGACGCCGGGAACAGTCGCCGCCCGCGCGCTTCCTTCACGAGCGTCATGTAATCGAACTCCGGTTCAAACCCCAGCAGCGAAATCCGAAACCCGTTTTGCCCGGACGCTTTGCCATGACACCCGCCACTGTTGCACCCCAGTTTCGTGAACACCGGCACGACTTGGTTCGGGAAATTGATCGGCAAGTTCATGTCAATCTGCGACGCCAACACCGGCACCTGGACGGACAGGGTGTCATAGCTCACGGAGATTTCCGTGCTGCCGTTCACGCTGGGAAGCACCCGACCTGTCGGCGACACTGTCACGGTCTTGCCGTCCACGACCGCAAACTTCACCGCCTGAGTCAGGTCTTGCAAGCGGCCATCGGTGAGCGTGGCAGTGACCACAAGTTGCGTGGAATCGTCCCGACTTTTCAGCGCCACTGCCGTCGGGTGGACCACGAGTTTCGCAACCTGCTCCGGTTTCGGTAACGCCGTCTCGTTGGCTTTTATTGAGTTTGAACCCGCAATCGTGAACGTGATCGCAACCGCGAAGTGTCGCAACAGCATGGGAGAAGCCCTCGATAACGGAAAGGCCATTCGGCGGGATGTCGGCAAGTCGCAAGCGGAATGTAACCGGCAGGAACGTTATTGTGGTGCATAACCGGATGAGATGCAAGCGCGAAAAATCCCACCCGAGACCCGAATCCGTTTGCGAGCCGGTTTTCCTCGGCCCTTCGATGGCTTCGTTGGTATCCTGTACCTTCATCAATCACACAGGGGTAGCGTTCATGGGTGTGGATGTGGCCGGGACGGCGGCGAAAATCGTTGCCAACATGGAGAAGGTGATTATCGGCAAACGTCCGCAACTGGCGTTGGCGTTGGCCGCGTACTTCAGTGAAGGCCACATTCTGCTCGAAGATGTTCCGGGTGTGGCCAAGACGATGTTCGCGCGGGCACTCGCCCGTAGCGTGGGCTGCACCTTCAAACGCCTCCAGTGTACGCCCGACTTGTTGCCGACCGACGTGACGGGTGTGTCCATTTTCAACCAGAAGACGACGGAGTTCGAGTTCCGCCCCGGTCCGGTGTTCGCCCAAACCCTGTTGACGGACGAAATCAACCGGGCCACGCCGCGAACGCAAGCCGCCCTGCTGGAAGCGATGGCCGAACGCCGCGTGAGTGCGGACGGCCAGACGTATGTGTTGAAGCCCCCGTTCCTGGTGATTGCGACGCAAAACCCGGTTGACCAAGAAGGCACATTTCCCCTACCGGAAGCACAACTCGACCGCTTCCTCGTGCGGCTTAGCCTGGGTTACCCGACGTATGAGGAAGAATCCAAGATGCTGACGCGGTTGCAAAAGGGCCACCCGATTGACGACCTGCAACCCGTCGTGAGCGCGCAAGATGTCATCAACTGCCAGGATGCCATCCGGGATATTCACGTCGATGACAAGATTAAGCGCTACCTGCTCGACATCGTTCACGGCAGTCGGGAACACGAAGACGTCATGCTCGGCGGCAGTCCCCGTGCGTCGATTGCGCTGTTTCGCTGTGCCCAATCGCTCGCCGCCATTCAGGGCCGTGACTTCGTCATCCCCGACGACGTGAAGCGCATGGCCCAACCCGTCATGGCCCACCGGCTAATCCTGAAGCCCGAAAGTCGGCTGCGCAAAAAGACACCATCCATCGTGGTGAAAGAACTGGTGGGCGACGCCAAAGTGCCGCTCATCGACCGCGATTACGCTGTGAATAAAGAGTACTTCGCATGAACAAGGGTTGGCGGTGGTTGGTGGTCATTATCGCCCTGCTCGGGCTGGCACTGGCGTTGAAAGCCGGGCTGGTTGCGTTCGCCGGGTACGTGTTACTGGGGGTTTATTTGCTAAGCCGATTTCTGGCCAAGAGTTGGGTGCAGAACCTATCGGCGGAGCGTATTGCCAAGAACGAACCACTCGAAGTCGGCGATTCCCTGGATGTCACGTTGAAGTTTCGCAACAGCGGCACGATCCCGATTGGCTGGGTGTTGATCGAAGAACTGTTACCTGAAAAAGCGGTCCGGCAAAAACCGCCCCGAATCACGATCAAAGGGCGTCGCATCCAGGTACTATTTCTGCGCCCGTTGCAAACCAAAACCATCAAACTGAAGCTCACCTTCGAGGGTCGGGGCTACTACCCGATCGGCCCCATCGTCGCAGAAACCGGCGACGTGTTTGGCCTCCACCGCCGCCACCGATTGCTGGCCGCGCCAATCTACGTCATGGTGTTGCCGAAGATATTGCAACTGCCGAAATACAACTTCGCCTCCGAGCGACCCATCGGCGAAATCCGCCTAGCTAACCGCTTGTTCGATGACCCGACGCGAACCGCTGGCGTGCGGCCGTACCAACTCGGGGATCCCCTGCAACGAGTTCACTGGCGTGCGACCGCCCGCACCGGGCAACTGCACTCGCGCATCTACGAACCCACGTCACTTGCCGGCGCCACGGTCATCGTCGATTTCCACAAGGACGGCTACCCGAAACGCGGCGAACCGTACCGCTCTGACTTGGCAATTACCACGGCGTGTGCGTTGGTCTATGCGGTGACAATGTTGAACCAGCAAGTGGGGCTGGCGAGCAACGGCCGCGATGCGGCGGAGCGAATCCGCGAGGAGTCGTTGCAAGAGACCGCAGAGGATGCCGACACCGCAGGGTACGAAACCCGCCACGCGACCCGCGATCGGTTTGAACTGCTGGAAAAAACGAACCGCATTCGGCCCCTGATCGTGGATACCCGCCGGGGTTTTGATCAGTTTCAACAAATCCGCGAAGCGCTGGCGCGACTAGAATTGACCGATGCGATGAAGTTCCCGCAACTCATCCTTGAAGTCGGGCCACGGCTCCCACGGGATGCCACATTGATCGCCGTGTTGCCAGCCGTGTCAGTCGAAACTGCCATTGCGCTCGGTATGATGCGACGGCAAGGGTTTGCGATTTCTGCAATACTAATTGGTATTGCTGATGATGGTAGTGATGATCGTGCGGTTGCGGTCGGGCGGTTAGTGGCAGAAGGCATCCGCGACGTGCGATTGGTGAATAGCGAATTGGAATTGCTCGCACTCGGTGACCGGAATGCGGGAACCGGGCCACCCGATTATGCCTTCAAAACGACATTGGCGTGAGTGCTATGGATACAACAAAATCACAGTTGCTGGCCTACGCGCAACTCGTGCGACTCCCAAACGTGTTCACCGCGTTCGCCGATATTTGTCTGGCGGGTGCTGTCACCGGGTTGATAACCAACAACACCGTTGCATTCCTGTTTGGATTGTTCGCATCGGGCTGTCTCTATACGGGTGGCATGGTTTGGAATGACGTGTTTGACCGCCATGAAGACGCGAAAACCCAACGATTCCGCCCCATTCCGAGCGGTCGTGTCGGATTAAAACAAGCCCTAATTTTGGGCGTCGTGTTGATGGTTGTAGGATGCGGATTTGCCTATCTCGCATCACAAAGTAGTAACTACTCCGGGCAGTTCCTACAACCGATGGTTATCATCGCAGCACTTGTCGTTGCAATTTTACTATACAACTATTGGCTCAAGCACACGCCGTTCGGCCCGATCGCAATGGGGAGTTGTCGTAGCCTGAATGTACTATTCGGGTTGTCGTTGACAGGAAACGTGCCAGACGAATTTTTAATCCATGTCCCGGCAATCATCGGCGTGTATATTATTGGTGTCACATGGTTCGCACGGACTGAAGAAACGCAAAGCCAACGTCGTCAATTGATGTTAGCAACAGGTGTCATCTTGGCAGCGGTATTGGGTGGACTCTCACTGGCGATCTATACCGAAGTCGTCAGTTTTCGCCCGTACCCCTATCTGATTGTGATATTCGGGTTCATCATCGGGATGCCAATTGCCATGGCGATACAACAGCCCGAACCGAAGCACGTGCAGGCTGCCGTAAAACGCTGCATTCTGGGGCTAATTGTGTTCGATGCGGTGTTGGCAACGGCGTTCGTCGGCTGGCCGGGGTTATTGATTTTGCCCCTCCTGGTACTGGCTATCGGGATTGGCCGATGGGTCTATTCAACATGATGAATTGGTGCATTTTAACCGAGGTAACAGATGATGCGACTATTCTTGATCGGTGGGTTTGTGATGATTCTGCTACTCAGTCATAACGGTGTTGCAATGGCTGACCCCGAGACCACGGCGAAAGCGGCCAAGTTCGTCGCCAAGCACGAAGCCAAGTTTCGCACCTTGGACGTGATTGCTGGCAAAGCGTGGTGGGACGCGAATACAACGGGGAAAGATGCGGACTTCAAGAAGAAAGAACACGCCCAAAACCAAATTGATGCGGCCCTGGCGGACAAGACTGTATTTGCAGAATTGAAGTTGCTGAAAGCCGAAAATGATAAGGGCACCATTGATGACAAGGTCATCGCGCGTGCCATCGACGTGTTGTATTTATTGTATTTGGAGAAGCAGGTTGATCCGGAATTACTGAAGAAGATCACCGCCAAAGCGAATGCCGTGGAGCAGAAGTTTAACGTGTATCGTGCCACCGTTGACGGCACCGAAATGCGGGATAGCCAAGTGCGAGAGATTTTAAAAAACAGCAAAGATTCTGGACAACGCAAGAAAGTTTGGGAGGCGAGCAAGGGCGTCGGGGCATCGGTCGAAGCCGACCTGAAAGAGCTAGTGAAGCTGCGAAATCAAGCTGCCGTCGAACTAGGCTTCAAAAACTACCACGCGATGATGTTGTTTCTGAATGAACAGGACGGCCCCGAGCTAATTCAACTGTTCGACGACTTGGATCAACTTACCCGTGAACCGTACTTG
>JANLRE010001073.1:0-4146 GCA_031368205.1 Fimbriiglobus sp.
AGCCTCGACCGCGACCTACAAGACAAAATCAACCCCAACTGTTACCAATTCATCGTCAGTTTCGGCAGCGGCTTCGTACCACGACGGTACAGCCAGAAGCGGGCGGCGGCGGCGAAGACGACCACGAAGTGGGCGATCACCGCGAGCGACAGGCAGAAGGTGCCCTGCGGCTGGTACTTGCCCAGTTCTTGACCTTCTAACACCGTCACTTTATCCAGCGCGGCGGAGTTCGTTCCGGCGGCGGTGCGTTGCTCGGTGAAGGTCTCCGTCGCCATCTTTTTAACCGCGTCTTCCAGGCCGAAGCCCACTTGCAGTTGCAGCAGCAACAACACGAGCAGTGCGATCGACAGGGCCGCCAGCAACGGGAAACGATGCGGCCAAATCCGCGACAAAATCTCTAATGGCCCGGTCAGTTTTTGCACATGGGCCATCGTCACGAACCGATCCGCCCAGGCGAGTGCTGTCGTCAAGAGCAAGCCGATCAGGTAGGGAATCAGCAAGATCCAGTTCGATGATACCAACGCCTTCAGTTTGCCTTCAATTTTCAACACTTCTTCGGCGAACCGATCCGTGCTGATTGAACCCGAAACGGCGAGCCACGGGGATTGCGAGTAGGCTTTGTAGCCACCCGGATAAATGCCGACCCAACTGAAGAATGTCAGCAACAGAATCAGCGTGAAACAGACGACGGGTATCCAGTCGATCACGTGCGGTGACAGCGTCACATTGCAGGCTTGCGTGTACATGCCCGATGGGGTCGGCGAGGCGGTTTCGGGATGACCCCCAACAGGTGGAGTCACAAGGCCAGGGGGCGGCGTCGTGGGCCGTGAATCGGCAGTTGGTTCGGACACCGGAGGAATCTCCTGTTTGAGGGCAGCTTGTTTGGGGGCGGAGGGGGCAACGACCGGGTCCGGCGCCGGGGTCGGCGCGAGGCTTGGGTCTACGACGGGGTTATAGCGACCAGGAATCGCGAACGATTTCGTACACAACGGGCACGCAACCGTGGTGCCCATTGTAGAATCGGACAATTCCACACTCTGGAAACAATGCGGACAAATTTGCCGAATCAAGGGACACTCCCGAACTCAAAGGACAACGGTACGGGATCAGTGTACGGTGAAGCGGATGGGCGTGTAGGGAACGCGCAATTCGCACGCACCGCGACGCACTGTGAATTCCCCTAATCGGCTAAGACTAGCTCAGCCGCACAACCCTGAGAACTCCGGAAATCCACACACCCGAATTGATTTCTACAACCGACCGGGTAAAAATAAAAAGACCATGTCTACTCGCCATCACGATTCGGTATCAGAGGTCCGCATGTTGAGAAGTTTGAAGCTCTCGCTTTTCGTTTTACTCTGCACAGCTCTCCCCGCGTTCGGCCAAATTCCAGCACTCAGTAGCAAGCCCGGCGCAGCATACAACTTGTACCTGAACTACGGCGGGTTTACGTTTACCGGCACATGGGGTGGAACGATTGGAATCCCGAATCCTCCGTCACCGACACCAGCCCCTGCTTACGGCGGCACAGCCGCCCAGATGACGGAAATTTGGACACGCACAGCGGAGAAGTATTCCGCGTTCAACGTGAATGTAACGACCGTTGATCCGGCAATCGCGGCGGGACAGGCGGGTAGCGACTTCAACCGCCAAGCGTTTTACGACAACACCGCGCAACTCATGCATACCGTCATTGGCAATCTTATCCCGAATAGCCCACCTACCAACCCACCAACATGGACGGGCGGCGGTGGTGTGTCCTATGTCAACGTCACGCAGTTTTCGATCCCCGCAGCGGCGGAAAACGGTGGAGCCGGATCCGGCTTACACACCAATTGGGTGTTCCCGAACCAACTCGGCGGCAATCTCAAATGGATCGCCGAAGCTTCCGCTCATGAGAACGGCCACGGCTTGAACCTGAATCACCAGAGCTTGTATAGCGGCACCACGAGGTCGGACGAGTATGATCCCGGCACCGGCACTGGGGTTGGATCGGTCGCTCCGATTATGGGTGTTTCTTACAGTTCGGAACGGGGCACGTGGCGGGTCGGCCAAGCTGCTGCTAGCTCCACCACGATCCAGAACGACGTATTGAACCTCTTAGGCAACACGAACCTGGGCACGTTCCTCGATAGCGGGATCGGGCACACGCGGCCGACGGCGACCCCGCTTCCGCTAACGGGAACGACGATCAACTCCAGTTCTGCGAAGGGGATTATCACCCCGGCTAGTTCGGCCAACCCGCAACCGATCGGCGTCGCCAACTACACGAAGGACTTCTTCAGTTTCGTAGTGCCTGCCGGGAATGCGGGCACGATCAATGCCGTCTTGCGGTCCGGGCGCTCGACGATCACAGCCGGAACCGCCGACCCCGGCGCCACCCTGAACGCCACGTTTCTCCTGCTAAATAGCACCGGGACCGCGATTGTTTTGTCGAGCGCCGGCATCTTCACCGAAACGATCAACCAGAGCAATCTGGCTGCCGGCACCTATTACCTCGAAATCGACAGTGCCGGCGGCACGACCGACGCGAACGGCAACACGTACTTCGACATGGGGTCGTACTTCATCACCGGGTCGTTCACGCTGACACCCGTTCCCGAACCGGTCACGGTTCTGGCCGTCGCCGTGCTTGGGCTGGGGTTGGTTCGCACAGGTCGTCGGCACTGGGCTACCATCGCGGCGTGATGGTGTGCAAATGTTGGCGAATGACCGGGTTTCACCCTTTCAATGTAAGGTGGGATCGATTAATTATGTACTACCGTCATTGCGACCCGTCGAACGACGTTCGTTGTGATTCCGTGAATCACGAGAAAGGTACCCTTAATTATGTCGCGGTATATGCTCTCTGCGGCCGTTGTCGGGGCGATTGCCCTGGCCGGCCTCGGGGCTGACCTGAAGTCCGGTCTCGAACCGGGCAAAACAGTGTCGGTCTTCAACCCGTTGAACGTGAATGGTCCCGATGCTGGCGAGAAACGCTGCCAGATCTGAGCCAACGGAAACAACCCGGTCGCTGCGGTCTTCGCACGCGAAATTACTCCGGGCTTGACCAGTTTGGTCAAGAAGCTCGACGAAGCAGTCAGTAAGAACTCCGATTGCCGAATGGGTTCGTTTGTCATTATGCTTTCCGACGATGACAAGATGGAAGACAAGCTCAAAGCCTTCATCAAAAAGGAAGACATCAAGAAAGTCGTCCTCGCAATCGACAACCCACAAGGACCGCCGAAGTGGGAGATTGCCAAGAACGCGGACGTGACGGTCCTGTTCTACACGAAGCGGACGGTGAAGAAGAACTTCGCGTTTGAAAAAGGCAAGATGACCGAGAAGGATGTTGAAACCATCATCGCGGAACTCAAGACCGTTCTGCCCGAAAAGAGCGAGAAGTAAGCCGAAGGAGAGTCACGAATCCGCTGCGTTGGCGGATTGCGAAAGAACACGGGTCGCACACGCCGCCGAGGTTTCACGGACCTCGGCGGTTTTTTCGTTTTGATGCGTCTCATCGCGTGGCGCCCTTCCGGGTAATGGATTAGGCTGGTAGAATCCACGACAGACATTGCAATCGCAGCAATTACCACGGCAAAGGGGCGAACGATGAAGTGCCAGCGGTGCCCGAAGCAGGCCACCTTGCACATCACGGAGGTACTCGGGGACGAGCAGTTTGAAGAACTGCACCTGTGCGAGGACTGCGCGAAAAAATACCTCTACGAGCCGCAACCCAAGAAGTCCGGTAAGTCCGGGGCGTCACTCGAAAGCGAACCGCTGCTCGAACCGGGCGATAAGGCTTGTGAAGCGTGCGGGATTAAGTTCGTCGAGTTCCGCAACACCGGCCGGCTCGGTTGTCCGCACGATTACGAAGCGTTCCGCGAGGAATTGTTGCCGCTACTCGAAAGCATCCACGGCGACGTGAAGCACGCCGGCAAAGTCCCGCGTCGGATGCCGAAATCGAAAGGCGCCCCGATGGAACTGGCGGGCTTACGTAAGAAGCTTCAACAAGCCGTGATCGACGAAGCCTACGAAACGGCCGCGAAACTGCGGGACAAAATCCGCGACATCGAAGAAGGGTAGAACCGGAATTTCCATTCCCGGCGAACCGGCTGCGTAAGCTGCCGGGTGGACTGCCTGAGTCGGTTGGCAGGTCGTGATACG
>JANLRE010000916.1:0-2163 GCA_031368205.1 Fimbriiglobus sp.
TGTCTGAGTTTGGCAAAATTTTCTGGCACTCCGTCTTCAACCGCCTTAACCATTTGCCCCCCCCTATGTATTAAACAAGAAGTGGCAGATGTCGCCGTCTTGCATGACGTAGCTTTTGCCCTCGATGCGGAGCTTGCCGGCGGCGCGGATGTCTTTTTCGTTCTTGTAGGTTTCTAAATCTTCGAGCGCGTACACTTCGACGCGGATGAAGCCTTTCTCGAAGTCGGTGTGGATGACCCCGGCAGCTTGCGGGGCGGTGGCGCCGATGGGAACGGTCCACGCGCGGACTTCTTTCTCGCCTGCGGTGAAGTAGCTCTGGAGGCCCAGCACGCGGTACGCTTCGCGCGCCAACACCGCCAAGGCGGGTTCGGTCAGGCCGGTGGAGGCGAGCATTTCGCTGCGGTCGGCTTCGTCGAGTTCGGCGATCTCCGCCTCCAGTTTCGCACACACCGGCACCACCGACGCGCCGATTTTGGCGGCGAATTCGCGTACTTGCTGGACCAGCGGCCCTTGTCCGGTCAAATCGTTTTCATCGACGTTGGCCACGTAGAGAATCGGCTTGGCGGTCATCAGCCCGAAGCTGTTGACGGCCTTGATCTCTTCCGCATCAAGTTTGAGTTTGCGCAGCGGTTGATCGGTGGCGAGTTGGGCGAGACATTTCTTAATCACTTCGGCCCGTTGAATCGCTTCTTTGTCGCCGCTTTTCGCGGTGCGTTCGGCGCGCGACAGGGAATTCTCGAGCGTTTGGATGTCCGCGAGCATCAGTTCGATTTCGATGGTCTCGATGTCCGAAATCGGGTTCACCTCGCCGGAAACGTGGATGATGTCCGGGTCTTCAAAGCAGCGCACGACTTGCAAAATCGCATCGACTTGTCGAATGTGACTGAGGAACTTGTTCCCAAGCCCCTGCCCTTCGCTGGCGCCTTTGACGATGCCGGCAATGTCCACGAGTTTCAGCGCCGTCGGCACCAGCTTCTTCGGCACGATGTACTGGCTGATCCGCCGCAAGCGGTCGTCCGGAACGCTGACGATGCCTTCGTTCGGCTCGATGGTGCAGAACGGGTAGTTCGCACTTTGCGCGGTTTTGGAACTGGTCAGGGCGTTGAACAGCGTGCTTTTGCCCACGTTTGGCAAACCGACGATACCAGCTTCCATGTCCGCAACGACCTCAAGCAAGAGAAAGCGAAAACCCAGGTATACCCCATGACCGTGTGATTTTATGGAATTTGCCCGATTCGAGCGCTGCGACGGCGGGTGGGCATAAAATCAACACTGTGCCGGGTCTGGCAATATTAGCTGGAGATTGGGCCGCTTTAGTTTTCAACCCCAACGGGGGTTGAAAGCCAAACCAACAGCCAGCAAGTTTTGCCAAAACCCGCTGTGCCTCTTTTTGATTCGCACCCCTTTCGGAGAAACGCTCATGGTTCGGATGGCTCTTGCCCTGCTTGCAGGACTGTTGACGACAGTTGCTTACGCGGACGACTCGAAGTTGAAGGTAAAGGAAGGCGACAAGTTCCCTGACGTGAAACTGGCCGCCGCCCAAATCGAAAAGGTGAAGCCCGACGCCAAGACGATCAGCATCGCGGACTTCAAAGGCAAAACCGTTGTGATCTTCTTCTATCCGAAGGCCAGCACAAAAGGTTGCACGGTCGAATCCTGTGGCTTCCGGGACATCGCGGAGAAGTTCCCCAAGAACACGGTCGTCATCGGCGCCAGTGCGGACGATGAAAAGGCCCAGGACAAGTTCATCAAAGAAAACAAGCTCCCCTTCGCACTGCTGTGCGACACGGACCTGAAGCTTATCAAGGAACTCGGTATCGAAATTGCCGATCGGAAAATGCCACAACGGGTCACGTTCGTCGTCGATAAGACCGGCAAGATTGCGAAGATCTACGACAAGGTCAGCCCGAAAGACCACCCCGATGAAGTGTTGAAGTACGTCGAAGCCCTGAAGTAACCGAAGCGGTGTGAACTGGGTCTGGCACGTGAGTTCTCTAGGTTTTCGGCCCTGAAGGGGACGTGCTGTCAGCCCAGGGCCATGCCCTGGTAACGAGGGAAGGGACGGTTATGCGTGTGGCCATCGTCGAGATGGAACGGTCGAGGCATGGCCGAAAACCGGATCGTTACCCGGTCACCAGCCCGGTCCCCAGGGCATGGCCCTGG
>JANLRE010001101.1:0-1861 GCA_031368205.1 Fimbriiglobus sp.
TCTCGGGATGCTTTTATCCCGAGACATCCTGGTAGGGATGTCAGCGATTAGCCTGGGGTTGAGCGCCGCGACACCCCAGGTCATCGTCGCCACAGTTTCTCCGACTCCATGAGGAGTCGCAGCGCGGAACCCTCACACAGACCATGTCACTTGAATACCATCAACTAACATAACTTCCGATTACTCTGGGCGTTTCCGACTGCGTCGTGGTCACGAGAGCCGCCTTCGGGCGGTTCACTTTGCTGAAGCCGTACACCAGCGCAAACACGACCACGGTCATGCCCAGGATGAACGCGAGAATACTCCCCACGACAACGAACATGGCGAGCGCGATGCGCGGCTTGGGGCGGATGGGGTCGGGGAGTTCGTGCGGGGCGCGGAAGACGGTTTGCGTTTTCAACGTCTTTGCTTCGGGCAAATGGCTGAGGCTGAGTTTTGGTTTCGGCTGCACGACCGGGACGTTCGCAACCACGGGTGGCTTCGGGTCAATCGGGCGTGGGGTCGGTACGGGCAGGTTCGGCGGCGTTTCCATAATTTCCAATTCTTCGACGACCGGCACGGGGGATTCGACAAGTTCAATCACAGGTTCGCCGATCGCGTTTGCGGTCGGGAGTGCCGTTGGACCCTGTGCCGGTTTCTCCCACGGTGGTGTCTTGGCCTCGAACCAAGTCTCAATACCCAACGCCGGTGGCACCGGGACCGAATCAGCCTTTGGGGGCGTCTCGAACGTGAGGTCCGGGAGAAGCGTGGCGACAGCGGCTTCCGGAAACAGTTCAACCCCCGACGCTTGGCAGTGATCGCACCACCCCGCCGGGGCTGTCGTATCGGTCGCGGGGCGAAGCGGTTTGCCGCAGCGTGGGCAACGCAAGTCAGAGTCGGTCATGCGGCTCATCTACAGTGGTGGATCACAGGGGCACTGAATGACCTATTTGTTGTATTCGCAATTCGGTGACAAAGAATTCACCACGCTCAGAATCAGGGTTTTGGCAGTGCGAATTGTGAGGCGAATTTGCCCAATTCAAAGATGCCACGCGAGCTAATCTGCTTTTGTACGAACGCGGAGGTCTTGTCCGAGGGGATGGCGAAGTTGATCGGCGTGTCCCGAATGATCGCCACGCTGACGCCGATGACTTCGCCTTTGGTGTTCGTCACCGGGCCACCGGAGTTGCCGTTCGTCATGCCGCCGGCCACTTGCACCATTTCGACGACGCCCTTTTCTTTCCGCAAGCTGGACACCGTGCTTTTATTCACGGAGATGTTCAACCCGAGTTGTTCGCCCAGTGGGAAGCCGAAGATCAGCACTTCTTGCGTCTCGGTTAAATCTGCGGATCGGGCAAAGTTCAACGGTCGCGGCAACACACTCTGGTGGTCCTTTTGGTTGATCCACAGCAACGCAAGGTCTTCATCGACGTTCACGCCGACGATGCGGGCGTTGTAGACTAGTTGGTTATTCTCCCCGCTGTTCACGACGACTTCGATTTTCTGCGGCTTCCGGTACCGATCCGGGCCGAACCCGATGACGTGCGAGTTGGTCACGACGTACCCCGCTGGTCCCGCGAAAAACCCGCTGCCCATGCCCAACGAGTTGCCCGATCTCGTGCGAATATAAACGGTGGAGTTCTTCACGGCTTGAATCGCATCATTGGGGGTTAAATCATTCTTCGCTGCGGGTGGTGATTGTGTCGCTGGTGGCGGGATAATTGGCTTGGTCGCCTCCGACAGCATTTGGGGTGGCGTGCTGACCGATTGTGGAACAACGGGGGGCACTGAACCCTTCGCAACATCCGATGTACTGGAAGTCCGGGTCAACAGGACCAAACCTACGATGACCATAACCGCAACCAAACCGCCCACCCCCGCC
>JANLRE010001102.1:0-2403 GCA_031368205.1 Fimbriiglobus sp.
ATCAAGCTCGCCGTCGGCATAGGTTCGTCCGCGTTGAGATAGAACTCTTCCCCGGTGACAAGGTGCTTGACTGCAACCGCGATCTTGCCTTTGTGCGCGTTGGCAATCGGCGTGATGCGGGCTTCCAGATCGTCCGCACCCGCGAATGACAGGACCGAAAACATGGCAACGAATGCAAAGCAATACGACTTCATCACGCAGCACCTCTTGGGATCGTCCGTCGTGTAACGCTGGGTCGTCATGCGGCGGCGTACTTCTCGCGCATCTTGTCGAGGAACTTCTTGCTTTGAGCAGTGACATCCCAGGCGTTCGGCCAGAAGCAGAGATCGACACACCACCAGTCGCTCGGAACACCGGCCGCTTGGATCGCTGGGATGAGCTGATCGAAGTTCAAGCTGCCCGTGCCGAACGGGTTGTGCGTGGAAGTATTGTGTTCGTTCAGGGTGCCGTCGCTGTCGATGAGGTGAACGTGGGTGATGCTCCCCTTCAGTTTCTCAAGCAGTTCCAACGCACCACCGGGAAGCGTTTCCTTAGCACCGATTTGGTTAGCGCCGATCGCCGCGCACATGTGGGCGTGGCAGGTGTCGTACAGCACACCAAAGTTCGGGTTGTTCCGCTTCACACGGACTTCATCCACGAGGGCAAGAATTTCGCTCGGCTTGTTGATCGGGAAGCCCGGCTCAAATTCCCAACAGATCCGGATGTTGCGTTGAGCGGCCAGCTTGGCGCACAAATCGAACGCCTTCACGGCGCGCTCGAAGGCTTTCTCGTTGGTGACTTGCCCTTGTTGAATCACGGTGATCGGTTCGACGGTATCGACCCGAATGCAGTCGATTCCGAGGTCGTCCGCGAACATCACGTTCTTGGCAAACGCCGCGATGAACGGGCCGCTGTCTTCGACGGTCAAGAGTTTTTGCGACCACAAATCTGCTGCCAGCGCGGAGAATTTCAACCCGTGGTCGGCGACTTCCTTGCGGAGCTTGGCGCGCGACTCCTTCGTCGGGTACGTGTCCGGACCGGGGTGCGGATTAAAGCCCCCGAGTTCGACGCCATCGTACCCCAAGTCCTGCAACTTATGCAGAATGACGTGAAAGTCGTTCGTTGGAACTTCCTGGTTAAAAATATACGCCCATGTGCCAATCGAAATGCGTGCTTTCATGTGGTCAACCCCTGGGGGAACAGGAAAAAGATTCGGAAAATGCAAGGAGTCTCATCAAACCGGAGGGCTGTGTTCAACAAACCAACCTGGACTACCTTTGGTTATCAAACTACTATGATACGTTCGATGGTGTAGAACGCCGTTGCAACTAACTTATTGAGAGCGGCCTGCGGAACCACGTTTGTAATGCTGACTCGGAAGTGTGGCAAGCAAAAACTGGTTTTGTTGCGGGTTCAGAATCGAAATTTGGTGAAAGTCCCGTGAGTTTGCGAATCACCGCGCAAGTTCCGGGCTTGAGAAGCGAACTAATAGGACAGACACCGTGTCGGCTTAGAGTCGGCTGGTTTTGATTTTTTGACAATGAGGAGACGCAATGATCGGCACCCGTAGCATCAACACCCGAGGAACGGCGGAACTTGTCCGCAAGAAGGCCCCGCGTCTGGTGCTTGGGCTGGGACTGTCCGGTTTAGCCGCCGCAGTCGAAGCACACTTCCGCAACCTCGGCTGGGAAGTCATCCGTACCGAAAATGGTGATGAAGCCGGGCGACAAGCTCACCGTACCCGCACGACAGCCGTTGTTCTCGGCATGGCACCCGCCACGGAAAGCGCCCTACTAACGTGTGCGAAAATTCGCCTGACCCGCCCGACCGCGCGAGTCATCCTGGTTGGCCCTGAAGGGCAACAATTTGCCCGACACGCAAGATTCGCGGGCGCTGTGGGTTATTTACCAGAAAATGCCGGAGTTGCTGCCATCGCCCGTGCCGTGCTGGGCACCTAACCCTGAAAACATGTCACCACGAATCACACGAATAGGACGAATCAGAATATCTGGGTTCATACGGCGTGCTGACTGAGTATAAAACCGAGACCATCACGAGTGATAGTTCACTCGTGATGGTCTCGGTTTTATTCGTGTCATTCGTGGTCAGTCTTCCAACTCGAATAAGCACTCCACTTCCACGGCAATGTTGCCGGGTAACACGTTCGTGCCAATCGCGCTTCGCACCCCGACGCCAGCTTCTTCGCCGAAAACATCTTTCATCAACTCGGACCAGCCGTTCATGACTTTCGGTTGATCGGTAAACTCGTTGGTGCTGGCCACCCAACCCAGAGTTTTGACGAGTCGTTTGAATTTATTCACCGTTACCAAATGATTTTTTACCGTCGCTAAAACAGCCCGAGCAACTTTGCGGGCGGCGTGTTTTCCTTGTTCCAACGGGAATTCTTTAACCACAACGCCCGGG
>JANLRE010001124.1:0-2522 GCA_031368205.1 Fimbriiglobus sp.
GTGGCGGCGGCGCCGACGTTGCCTTTGGGGTCGAGGGCGAGGAAGGCGACGTTGGCGGGGTGAACGCCTCGGCGGGCGGCGGTGGCGTTGACGCGCTTGCAGGCGAGTTCGCACGCCTCTTGTGGCGACTTCCCGGCCCGCATTTGCTCGACGATAAAGTGACTCCCGCTGATGCGGATGATCTCCTCGCCGACGCCCGTTGCGCCGGCGGCCCCAGCTTGGTCATCGACGTACAACCCGGCCCCAATGATCGGCGAATCGCCGACGCGGCCCGGCAGCTTGTACGCCAACCCGGAGGTCGTGCAGACGCCGCCCATGCGACCGTCCTTGTCCACGCCCAGCACTGTCACGGTGTCGTGATTGTGTTCGTCAATAATGTTGATGTCGTCGGGGCCGTAGACTTCGGGTGGGCGTTGTTCTTGCCGTCTTTCTTCTTGTTCGACGGGTGCTTCTCGAACCACTCGCGGACCCCCTCAATGGAGTGGGGCATCTCCAGTTCAAAGCCGTTTTTCAGCGCGAACCACTTGGCCCCTTCGCCGACGAGCAAGACGTGCGGCGTCTTGTCCATCACAAGTCTTGCCACAGCCGACGCGCTGCGAATGTGTTCCAGGCCCGCCACGGCGCCACACGACAACGTCTTGCCGTCCATGACACACGAATCGAGCGTCAGTCGGCCAATCCGATCGGCAACACTGCCGAAGCCGACGGAGCGGACGTTGCTGTCGTTCTCCACCGCTTGGGCGCCCGCAATGACCGCGTCCAGGACCGGCTTGCCACCTTTCACAAGTGGCAACGCGGTATCGACGGCGAGCTTTCCAAACGGCCACGTGGCAATGACGACGGGTTCAGGCATGTTCGGCTCCGGTAGAGTTTGCAGATGTACAAAGTCTATCCGGAGACGGCTGCTGGCTAAACCGAAAAACCGATTCCACCACGGAATACGCGGACCGTTTTGTTCAACAATTCGGTGACCCGTGGCTACCGCCGAACGTGACTTTTACGGCATATGCCCAGTGGAACATCGCGGCAACGACGGGGACGCCGTACAGGATCGGGGCGGCAGTCGGCCACATGGCGAGGACGGGAGTCAGGAACATCAACCCGATGCCGTACCAATAGAAGCGGCCCCAGTGCGTGGTGCCGATGACGAAGAACGCCAATCCACTGATGGCCGACATGGCCGGGTAAATTTGCAGCGCACCCGCAGCCGTGCCGCTGTAGGGCATCATGGTGAGAGTGAGTGCGATGTGCGCGAAGACGTGGCCCAGGGCGACCATCACGGAGTGCTGTTCGGTTTCGGGCAGGCGGGTGAACTTCTTCGCCATCGTGAACTGCAACGCCGCCGAGGACGCCGACCACGCGAACAGAAACGCACCCCACACCACGTAAATGGATAGTTCGGCCAGCACCGCCGCGAAGATGACGCCTTGGGAGATGGCCATGATGACGCCGAACCAGATTTTGACTTGCCAGACGTAGCCCGGAAATTGCGGCGGCTTCTTGCGGAGTTCGCGGGCAAACCATTCGATGACGCTCGGCGGTCGCACCGAGACCGATTCCCCACGGGCGAAGCGTTCGAGATCACCGGCCATTGCCGCAGCGGACGGGTAGCGGTCCGCCGGGTTTTTCTCCAGGCACTTCAAGCAGATCGCTTCGAGATCGTGATTCGTGGTCGGGTCGATCGACCGGGGCGGTGCCGGGGCATCGTGCGTGACGCGGTGCAAGACTTCCGGGATCGTCTTCCCCGTAAATGGCGACTGGTCGGTGAGCAGGAAATAGAGAATACCGCCCAACCCGTACACATCGACCGCCGTCGTGAGGTGGCTTTCGCCACGCGCTTGCTCGGGTGCCATGTAGCCGGGGGTACCGATGACCGTGCCGGATTGCGTGAGGCCGTCGTTGGCGTCCACCCGTTTGGCCAGACCGAAGTCGGTGATGTGCGGCTCGCACTCGCTGTCAAGTAGGATGTTGGACGGCTTCAGATCCCGGTGCAAGATGCCGAGTTGGTGCGCGTGGTGGACCGCCCGCGCGATCTTGGCCATGATGCGGGCGAGCTTGGTCGGGTCGCTTCGGCATTCACTGGCGTGGATGCCGAGTTCGCCGCCTTCGACCCACTTCATCGCAAAGTACGGCAGGCTATCGACCTCGCCGCTGCCGTAAATCGGCACGATGTTCGGGTGGTTCAACCCGGCAGCGGCTTCGGCTTCAAAGCGAAACCGAATCCGGGCACTATTCCCGGCGAACTGCCCGGACCGCAAAACTTTGATTGCTTCGATGCGCTTCAACGATTTGTTGACCGCGCGGTAGACCATGCCCATGCCGCCCTGCGCGATCTGCGCCACGCCTTCGTATGGCCCCCACTCGTTCGGCAACGCATCCCACTCCGAGGGAACGTAGGTCACCGCCTCGACACCGCTCGGCAAGTTCGTCGTTTGGTCGGTGTTCATGGGCAAAACCTTGGCGTTAATCCGCTTGGCCGACTTTGGCATTCCCGGCGAACCGGCGACGTCAGTCGCCTGGGT
>JANLRE010001132.1:0-1931 GCA_031368205.1 Fimbriiglobus sp.
CGAAACCGCCGTGGCTGCCTGCGAACCCGAGTTGTCAGGCTCGGTATCCACATTGTCCTCCTTGCTGGCCACCGCCGAATCCACCTTGGCCACCGCCGAATCCGCCTTGGCCGCCGCCGCCGCATCCGCCCTGGCCGCCTCCTTGGCCGCCACCGAATCCGCCTTGACCACCTTGTTGGCCACCACCGCCGAACATACCTGGGACAGTCGTCGTGACGATGCGAATGCCGATACCGTTGTAGCCAAGGCCGCCGCCTAACCCGCCGCCGCCACCACCGAACCCACCGCCGCCGCCGCCCTGTTGGCCACCACCGAATCCACCCTGACCGCCGCCGAATCCACCTTGGCCACCGCCTTGTCCGCCACCGAATCCGCCTTGGCCACCGCCGAACCCGCCCTGGCCACCACCCTGTCCTCCACCGAATCCACCTTGGCCGCCGCCGAATCCGCCCTGGCCACCACCCTGACCACCAAATCCGCCCTGGCCGCCGCCGAACCCGCCTTGTCCACCTTGTTGACCACCGCCGAATCCGCCCTGGCCGCCACCCTGGCCGCCGCCGAACCCACCTTGACCACCGCCACCCTGTTGGCCACCGCCGCCGAAGATTCCTAACCCAGGCGGAATCACGAGATCATTCGGACGTAACGCGGCAGGTGGTTGAGTTCGGGGCATGAATCCAGCCGGTCGATACTGGCCTTGGAAGCCTTGTTGGGCACCGGCTCGTTCGGTTAGTGTGGGCACCAACGACAAGACGCCGAGAACGGCGGTCGTACCAGCGAGAACACGGACAGTTTTCAGTAACATGACAAGCCTCTTGATGTTCAGAATCGAGCGGGTGACCAATCCCTTGGCGATTGGGTTGCAGACGGTAGACTTCGGCGGCCTTGCCAGTTACAGGGGACACCGAATACTTCGATGCCCCGTATCACAATATCAGTAGTAGACATTGTGAACTGCCTAACTTGCGCAGTCAATTCGGAAGATTGCCGACTTTACCATCTCCCACGAAAATCCACGTATCGGGCGGAAGGATCGTTAAGTCCCGAACGGGGTTCAATGTTACCTAACGTCCGGATCTTCACTCTGTTAGCAGCAGTGTGGAAAATTTAGTTCCGAAAGGTTCGGTTTTTCCGGTAATAAGGCTTGACCGGGTATTCGCCCACGTTATGGTCCGCAGCCACTTTGCTCAGACGACGCACGACGCTCACTGAAGGATTGTGGGATTCGTGTTCGCCAGGGCGGACATATCTCGGGGTAAGGTTGGGGAGCCTTGCTTCGAGTTCAATCGTCCTCGGCAATTTAGGGGGATGCGGCTTATGCGCCACAGAATGTACGGGGGTTGGCTTTTCGCCATCACGGCTTTACTGAGTACGCTCAGTTCGGCCCAGGCTCAGGTCACCGACTATGCGGTGCCGGGGCTGCCTCAGAACAATGTTCCGATACCGACCGGGAATCCCGGCGGTCATGGTGTCTACACGTTTGGTGAGTTTATGTTTCTCACCCAAACTTGGACCCTCGGCAAGCAAACCGTGGCCTATCGCGGTTTGGTTGACTCGCGGGGGTTAATCACGGGCCTACCTGGCACTTACATCGGTAGCGGTGTCCAAGCTCTCAACACGGGCGACTTTGCCCGACGAACTTGGCAACCCGGCTTCAACGTCGGGGTCGGTTACAAAACCGATGACGGTACGTCCATCTACGCCAGTTACACGCACTTGCTGAAAGAGAACTACCACGCCGGGGCGACGTTAGCAGCGCCGTTCTTCCGCAGTCGCCCGGACCTCTCGGACACCTTCTTGGTGTCAGGCGTTTACAACTTCCCGCCACAATTTAGCGGGCCGTTGGTCAAAACTGTCCCGGACGACCTAAACGGCAACGGACGGACGGACCCCGGTGAAGGGGGGAACTTCTACGGGATTTGGAACGGGGC
>JANLRE010001142.1:0-6107 GCA_031368205.1 Fimbriiglobus sp.
CGAAACCCAATCGGCAAGTCTGGCTGATCGCCTTTGGTGGTCAGTCTCGCCTCGATCTCGCCATCCGCAAACCAAAACAGGCGAACGAGCCACGGCCGTTCCTACGAGTGAATCGCAAGTCCGAGTTCAAACTCGCTCCGAATGCCGTCAATGCTGCATACGAGCTAACGTTCGATCCCTCACGCAATTTCCCGCAGGAAATGGTCATTGAATGTGACTCCCGATTGCGAGTCTCGTCCGTGTCTGGGTCTGGCCCTGTCGTCTGGCGAGCCGAGCCGGAGACCCCAGGTCAACCCTCTCGGCTCCGAGTGACGCACCAGGAATCCAACTTAACCCGGATCACGGTGACCGGATTTTGTGCGTTACCACGAGATACGGAATCGGGTTGGGCGGCTCCCGTCATTCGCATGAACGGGGCATTTGTCGGCGCCGATACCATCAACGTCATTTGCAATCCCGAACTGAAATGGCTCGGTGCGGACCCTGGTGATTACCGGGTTATCAACGCCTACGACGAGGACGGTTACCATGTGATGTACACGGGAAACCTGTTACCCATTAGTAATGGGCAAGAACGACGGCCCATACGGATTCGAGTTCAAACAGTCGGAATTGACTACACGATCACCGAAGACCTCCTCTGGGAAATCAGTCTCAAACCTAAACTCTCGGCCAAGATCCGTGTGACGGTAACTCACGGGCCACTTCTTCTGCTACCCGTCACACTACCTCCCAACTTCAGCCTCACGTCGGCTACCACGATACCTCAAGATCTGGGTCTGGCTTGGACTGTTTCACCGGGCAATCCGAACACGATTCTGTTTGAACCCTCTCGTCCAGTTGGGACTGGGCAAACACTTGAACTGAACCTGGAGTTGCAAGACCAGACTGAACAGCGTTTGCCGATGCGACGCACCTTCGACTTCCCTGTGCTTCAACTGCCAGGTGCCCAGGAACGCGATGGTGTACTCGCCATCCACCTCGCTCCGGGACTGCAAGCATGGTCATCCGTCAACCCAACTCCTAGTGCCGAGGATGCAAGGCGACTTCGGATCCCCTATCGAACAGAACTACCTCATAGCACCTTGACCGTGTCTACCGACTCGGCCCTAGGGTCCGATCTCAAACCCGAACCGACAACCAGCGCGATCCAGGTCAAACCTCGTCTCGGTCAAACTGCGGCACAGAATGCTAGTGATTGGCGATTCTCCAAGTTCGATCTCCTGACTCGGCTCGAATCGGATGGACGACAAAGTGTCATCCTTGTGGGAAGAATCCTTCGGGCAGGAGGTCGAAATTTGCCGGTGACGCTTCCCGCTTCAGCGGACTTGCAAGGTGTCCAATTTGCGGGGCGTGCCGTTGACCACGTTGAATTGCGGTCTGGTGATGATGGCGATGGACCTGGGTTTTCATTCCCATTGCCAGCAATTCCTTCAGATGGGTTACCGATTGAACTGCGATATCAGTTGCCTAACCTGGGTCGTTCGATTTGGCCTGTCCAGGTGACTCCTATCGTGTATCCCAAATTGCCGGGTGACCCCGACATTGTCTCGGGCTGGACGCTGGTACCAGAATACCGTCGCTGGCCTCGGCTCGATTCACCGTCGGAACCTGTTGAAGTCGAACTCTCATCGTTAATTGCAATACCGACATCGGTGTTACTCAGCGTCGGTTTGGTTCTGGCCATCATCGTCGCAGGAGTCGGCTCCTATGTCGTGCTGCATCGTGGTCATCGTCGCTGGCGCTGGCTGTTTGTTCTGTGCATCGGCGCAATCGGAGTCGCATTGTGGCTGTTGCCACAAGGATGGGAGGTTTTGTTGCGACCTGTGGTTGTGGTGGGCATGGTGGTTTTTACGGTTTTGCTGGTACCGCGTTCCCAGACGAACAACGACGAGAATCGACCGCTGCCCGTCTCGACTTCTCCTGGGAGTAGCTTGCGGACACGGATCGTTTCGGCTGTAGGTGTGATGCTTGGGTGGGTCTTCTTCGGGTTCGGCAGTCCAGCCAACATCGCCCAAGCTCCGGAACCTGTCACAGTCCTACTGACCCCGATTCTACTCACAGCAGGGGATGCCAATAACGTGGGTGTTGTTGTCGCCCAAACCACGCTGGATCAGCTCGATGCGGTGGCACGCTCCGCAGTTCCTGCCGTTGTGTTGTCAGCGGCAGAGTACGATGCAACTTGCGAGAAAGATAAGGCGTCCATCTCCGCGAAATTTAACCTGGTTTGCTATCGTAGTGGTGAGCATCGCTTCGTTCTGCCGTTAGGCGGAGTGCGGTTAGAATCAATGGAGTTGAACGGCCAGCCCGCCTACGCCGATGGGACAAAACCAGATCAGTACACGATCAATATCAGCAACCCAGGATCGCACAGCCTCACGGCCCGGTTCGTTGTACCCATTCTGACCGCCGGTGTGGATCGGGAAGTGAAATTCACGATCCCGGACCACGTCGCGTCTCGTGTTCAACTTCTCGCGCTGAGTGGTGCGAGTCTGCTCGATTGTCCAACTCGGCACGGTACCCAATCCGTGACAACTCAAGGCGATCGCCTCCGGTTACAAGTAGACCACGGCGCTGGACGCTCGCTGGTTTTGCGATGGCACCAAGGGTCTCCTACGAGCGAGAAAGCAACGGTGATTGTCTCCGAGGCCAACATTTGGGATCTGTCAGAAAGTGAAATGACGTTGAACTCCGCGTTTCAGTACAGTGTCGAGGGGCGGGGCATCTCTCAAATTTCGTTAGTGATACCTCCTGGTTTAGAAGTGGCCAAGCCGGTTGTTCGGGGCAGTGACGACCTCTCGCCTGCACTCGGCGGACCGGGATTGCGAGATTGGAAACTGGTACCGCAAGCAAACGGCTCGCAGCACTTAGAGATCGAATTCCAGAATGTATACACGGGTCGCTTCACGGTCTTGTTAAAACTGATACCGCATCTCGTCACGAGTGCGCGCCCTGTTTTACAAATGCCACATGCGATCCAGGTCTCGCAGTCGGTCGCCTACTCGGCGATCCGATTGCGTGGGCTAACTGTAGAGAGTTTAGAGCGAATTCGGGCAATTGATTTCTCAACCGACGAAGTCCTCCGCCGATTCGGAATGATTCCAGAACTTGCTCTGGACCGCAGTTCACTGGAGCGTGTTTTTCAGCAGACTGGTTCGTCACCCGAACTCCGACCAGTTTTGCGGCTAACCGAACAGAGCGGTTCGACTGTGGCCGATGGACTTTGGACAGTCGGAAATCGTGTCGATTTCGAGGGGCAAATCCAGTTCACTCGTTCCGCAAATGTTCCCTCGTTTGAATTTGACTGGCCGACGACTGCGACGATCGTTGACCTCCGTGCGCCGGGTCTGTTGAATTGGTCCCGTGTCGGTAATCACGTCCAGGTCTGGTTTCGTAAGCCGACACGAGACGCCAGTATCCGGTGGACAGGATCGTTGGCCAATTACACTACTATTTCTAAACAGTCCGCCGAGGTCAAAAAGGTCGAACTCCCGATGCCAACCGGCCTCCCACTGAATGCTATCAAGACATTGCGATCGCGTCCGATGTCGGGTTGGACCGTCCAGTCACAGCCGGTCAAAGGGATTGTGCAAAAGTCCAATTCCCTGAGCGTCGAAGAATCGTTTACCGTCGAGGTCGGTGCCGGTCCGCCGAAGTTCCTCGTTGGGTCACCACGAGACATCTTAGACCCCAAGATACTCGAATCCGTGGATCGAATAGGTGACACTTGTCGGTACCGCAGCGTGATGACTGTGTCAGTTCCTCCAGGTCCAGCAACTCAGTTCGAGGCACATCTGAACGGGACGACGATGGCGACGATGCCAGAGGTTCAGTGCATCCAAAATACCTCGATCTTCCCAATCGAAACCCACGCGGAATCCCAGACTTGGTTAATCCGCGTACCTCCGATAGAGACTGCAAGTCCACTAACCATCACCTGGACCGTTAACAAAGTTCCAATTGGGACATTGCCGGAACCTCGCATCATTTGGAATGGTGTCCCACGAGAGTGGTTTGATCGGATGCTAACACTTGATCCTAGCCTGAAGGTCACGAACGGACCCAATGGCTGGGAAGCTAGCCGAATTGGGTCTACGAATAGTTGGACCAATCGCGCCATCGGTAGATGGTCTGTAGCGCCGGTGACGGTGCAACCTCCCACTTCTCCGCAGGCGAGCAAAGTCGATCGACCAGCCGCGTCAGTGCCAACTTTGGAACCATCCGAACCCTGTAGTCCTGGATTGACTCTGGCAAGCGTTATCCCTGCCAGTGGCTGGCTCGCGGGGTTGGCTTTACTGGTCTGGTTCTCAAACCGCTCATGGCTCAAGTGGCCGGATCAACTTGTCGGTTGCAGTATTCTGGCTGTTGTGATCGTTGGGGTAACGACATTCGCGGGGGTCTTGTTTTGCGGTGCCGGGGCGGTTGGAATTGCGGCTCGGCTCTACCACGTCTTCCAACGATTTTCGCAAGTCATCCTGCGGTAACAGGTCGCGGGAAAGGGATTCGATAAAATACCCGAGTTGAACTCTCTCCGTTTCTTACTCATAAAGGATGTCGCATGAAAGTGCTGTTCCTCAGCGCTGTGGTGCTGGCTGCGGTGGCGTATCTGACTCAAGACGCTGACGCGGCGGACAAACGACCGATGCAGGTTGATGACCTCTTCAAGTTCAAACGCATCGCGGACCCACAAATTTCGCCAGACGGCAAACACGTTGTTTACCAAGTCACAACGGTGAGTTTGGAATCCAACAATTCCAGCACCGCCCTCTGGCTGGCTACGACGGACGGCAAAAATCCGCCGAAACAACTGACCAACCCCAATGGCAAAAAGGACACCCACCCGCGGTGGTCACCCGACGGGAAGTCGATCCTGTTCACCTCGACGCGAAGTGGTACTGGGCAACTGCACCTGTTACACCTCGACGGCGGGGAGGCGATCAAGATCACAGACATCAGCACGGGTGCCGACACGGGGGTTTGGTCGCCGGACGGCAAGAAAATTGCGTTCGTCTCGGCAATCTATCCGGAATTCAGCGAACTGCCGTTTGCCGAGAGCAACAAGAAAAATGGCGACAAAGACAAAGCCATCGAAGAGAACCCGGTGAAGGCCAAGACCTTCACGAAGCTGTTCTACCGCCACTGGGATGAGTACGTGGGCGACAAACGCCAGCATCTTTTCGTGATCGACGTTGACGGAACCAATTGCCACGATGCCACCCCTGGTAACCGGGATGCTTACCCGACCAGTACCACGTTTAGCGTCGGGGATGACTTCACGTTCACACCCGATAGCAAGCACATCGTCTTCACGGCGGTGCCCGAAGTGGGTGAATCGTGGGTGACGGATTACAACCTCTGCCGCGTAAGCCTGGACAATAAATCGACGAAATGGGAAACGCTGACGAGCAGCAACAAAGCGGCGGACGTGTTTCCGAAGTTCTCCCCGGATGGCAAAAGACTCGCGTGGCGTGCCCAGAAGAAAGCAGGCTACGAAGCGGACAAATGGGACATTCTGGTCGTCGATTGCGCTGCGGACGGAAGTCTGCAAGGGTCGGCAACGAATGTCACGACGCATCGGGATTTGTCGGTCGGTGAATTCGCTTGGCGCAATCCCAACAGTTTGGCATTCATCGCCGACACCAACGGCCAGAACATCATGTATTACACCTCGACCTCTGCCAAGAGCGAGATCACCCAAGAGCCACTCAATAGCGGTTCCGCAAGTGGGCTGACATACTCCAACGATGGGAAAGCCTCGACCTTCCTTCACGTGTCGATGACCGCCCCAGGTGATGTCTGGGCGATGAGTACCGCCGGGGGAACGTTAACCGAAGTGAAGATTAGCAAAGACAATGATGCACTACTGGCGGAACTCAACCGGACGAAGCCGGAAAGTGTGAAAGTGAAGATCGAAGATGGCATGATGCAAATGTGGATTCTGAAGCCGCCCGGCTTCGATGACAAGAAGAAGTGGCCGGTGGTGTACCTCGTTCACGGTGGCCCGCAAGGTGCGTGGGAGGATGCTTGGAGCAACCGCTGGAACCCCCAACTGTGGGCCGCGCGAGGGTACGTCGTCGCGCTACCCAATCCACGCGGAAGCACCGGCT
>JANLRE010001159.1:0-3328 GCA_031368205.1 Fimbriiglobus sp.
TGCCGTGGCTGGCGAAGCACACCCGCAACCCGATCCCGGACCGCGTCGTCTGGAAGCAAACCGGAACCGTTCACGATCGTTCGTACTGGTTAGCGGTGCCACCGAACACCGCCCAACCCGATGCGCTCATCGTGGCCAAACGCGACGGGCAAAACTTCGACATCATAACCGCCGAACGCGCGAAACCCGTGCTGGTTCGACTCGATGATCGCATGGCCGACCTCGACCAGCCGATCACGATCACCCACGCCGGAAAAGAACTGTTTCGTGGCACGCCGACGCGCACGATTGGGGTGCTGCTCAACACGCTGGCCGGTCGCGGCGACCCGAAGCTGATGTTCGACTCCGAAGTCCGCGTGGAATTCCCGGCGAACCGGCGACGTTAGTCGCCTGGGTGGACTGCCACAATCGGTTGGATTGTTTTTTTACCGAAGCGGGTTGCCACACGCTGGCGGTAGGATTAACCCAGGCGACTATCGTCGCCGGTTCGCCGGGATTGCAAATCCGCGAACCCTCTATTCTTCACTGAGAACGCTCTATGCCCCTGTTTTTACGTCGTGCAGTGGTGGTGCTGCCGTTTCTCGTTTTGCTCCCGCTGTTTGCGGCCGACCCGATCGGCCCGTTGCCGGCGCCGCGCGGGTACGTTTGTTTCAAGGCGGACAAGGCGCCGGTGATTGACGGCAAGCTCGACGATGAGGCGTGGAAGGTGGCGGCGTGGAGTGAGGACTTTGTGGACATTGAAGGCAGCAAGAAACCGAAGCCGCGTTACCGCACCCGGATGAAGATGCTCTGGGACGACAAGGCGCTGTACATTGCCGCCGAGTTGGAAGAGCCGCACCTCTGGGGCACCATCACGGACCACGACGCGGTGATCTTTCAAGACCCGGATTTTGAAGTGTTCCTCGACCCCGACGGGGACAGCCACCTCTACGCCGAGTTGGAGTTGAACGCCAAGAACACGACCTGGGATTTGCTGCTCACGAAGCCCTACAAGGATGGCGGTAAGGCCCTCAACGGCTGGGAGATCATCGGCCTCAAAACTGCGGTGGCGTTGAAGGGCACGCTGAACAACCCGCGTGACACCGATACGGGGTGGACGGTTGAAATCGCGTGGCCGTGGGAGGGGATCAAGGAGCTATCGAACACGCCGGTGCCACCCAAGGACGGCGATCGGATGCGGGTCAATTTCTCCCGCGTGGAGTGGGACACGACCGTCGAAAACGGCAAGTACGTGAAGGTGAAGGATCGCGCGGAACACAACTGGGTGTGGTCGCCGCAAGGGGTGATCGACATGCACCGCCCGGAACGCTGGGGGTATCTGCAATTCAGCACGAAGGCCAACGGGAACGTCGCCTACATCCCGGATGCCGCTCAGGGTGTGAAGGATTTGTTGCACGAGGTGTACTACGCCCAACGCGACTATCACAAGCAGAAGGGCGCCTTCGCCAAGAACTTGGCCGACCTTCAAGTGAAGAACCACGCCCTGGGTTCGCCGACAATCGAGGTCACCCGCAACGGCTTTGAAGCGAGCCTGACCGCGCCGAAATCCGCCGGCGGCAAGCAGTGGACCATCACGCACGACAGCCACATTACCGCGAAGTGACATCCCACCGCGAAGTGACATCAGGTTGTCGCGTGGTACTTGCGATAAATCCCGCTCAACCCGAGCGGTTCGATTTTCAAATCCTGAAGGGGACGCTGCGCCAGCCAACTCAGGAGCGCCGGCAACGGCCCACGGTGTTCATAGCTGAAGTGGCCGTCATCCGTGATGCAATCCGCCGGGAGGTCTTCCCCATCCGGCCCGGTGGTCGGTGCGCCGCCGGTTATGCGCGCGGTGACTTGGCGGCCATCGCGTAACGGGGCCATGTCTTGCAGATGCACCAACTCGCCTTTGCGAAGGATCAGAACGCGATCGCACACCGCTTCCACTTCTTGCAACACGTGCGACGAGAACAGGACCGACTTCCCGGACACTTTCGCCAACAACAATTGCTCCATGAGTTCGTCCCGCATGTTCGGGTCGAGCGTGTTGGTCGGTTCGTCCAGAATGATGAGCGGCACGTCCGGGATCAGCACCGTCAACAAGGCAATCTTACGTTTCATCCCCGAGGACATGTTGGTGAGCGGTTGATCGGGGTCGATGTCGAGTTTCTTGGCCAGCGCATCAACCTGCGGCCCAGGCTTCTCGCCACGAAGTTTCCCGAGAAACCGGATCAGTTGTCGCCCGGTCATCGAGTCGTACAACCGCAGTTCGCCCGGCAAATACGCCACCTGCTTTCGGGCTTCCACACTCTGGTTCCAGCAGTCGAACCCACCCAGCGTCGCGCGGCCCGAAGTGGGGCGTAGGAACCCTAAAAACGACCGCAACGCCGTGGTTTTACCGGAGCCGTTCGGCCCCAACAGCCCGACGACTTCGCCCGGCGCGATCTGCAAAGAGAGTTGGCTGAGCGCGCGGAACTTGCCGTAGTCTTTCGTGAGGTGGTCCGCAACGAGGATGGGCGGCGGCATGAGGGACCAGTTTTGGGTGTGGAAGCCCACGAACGATCGTTCGTGGGCTTTGCGGGTACTGGACTATAGTTTTATATCAACCTAATGCTGGAGATTCTCAATGCCTGATGAACCTTGGTTCCGCGACGGATTGCAGTTCACCTGCACGCAGTGCGGGAAGTGTTGTACCGGCGACCCCGGCTACGTGTGGGTGGACGATGCCGAGGTCACGGCGTTGGCGAAACTCCGGGGCGAAAAGGAACACGAGTTCCGCGCCCTGTACACCCGAAACGCCAAGGGCCAAGTCACGCTCCGCGAGAAGGCCAACGGCGATTGCGTGTTCTACGACCGGCAAAAAGGGTGCACGGTGTACCGCGCCCGTCCGCGCCAGTGTCGCACGTGGCCGTTCTGGGAAAGCAACCTCGAAAGCCAGGAGACGTGGGACCGCACTGTAACGATTTGCCCCGGTTCCGGCGAAGGGGAATTGATCCCCGTCGAAGAGATTTTGAAGCGCGTCAAAGTCATCAAGATGTAGGCGAGCATGGACCCGAAACTAAAACGGAAAGTCCTCGAAGTGTACGCCGCCGTCGATGCGACCGTGGCCGCTGCTGCGCCGAAGTGTGATGCGTCCGGGCGGTGTTGCCGTTTTACAGAGTACGGGCACATGCTTTTCATCAGCGCGTTTGAAGCGGAGATTTTGCTGGAATCGGCACCGAGTTACTTCAAAATCACCGCTTCAAACGCGCTGATGAAAAGCGTGTGGCCGTACTCCGTGAACCGGCAACATCGTCCGGACGCATCACACCTCGGCGCGGCGGCGGCCACGGTCGCATCGACGGCC
>JANLRE010001161.1:0-6033 GCA_031368205.1 Fimbriiglobus sp.
ACCGGGTTGGGCATGACCCCAACCGAAGTGGCCCACGCCAGCGATGGACGGCGACAAAATTCGCTTTCGCTTTGAAAAGATCGGCGCCTTGCGACTGCTCAGTCACCACGACTTGATGCGGTCCCTGGAGCGAATGCTGCGGCGCGCCAACCTCCCCTTCAAGCAAACCCTCGGCTTCCACCCCACGCCCCGCGTCGTCTTCGCCCTCTCGCTGCCACTCGGCGTCGATGCCCTGAATGAAGTCGTTGAACTCGAACTGCTGACGCCTCATTCTTCTGACGATGTGCTCGCTCGACTGAACCACCAATCGCCCGAAGGGCTGCGATTCCTGTCCGCGAAAGTCGTCCCGCTCAAAGCAACTGCATTCGCCCGCCGGGCGATTTACCGACTGCCGCTGCCACCCGGTCGCAGCGATGAAGTGGCCGCCCGCGCAATCGGACTCTTAGCAAGCGAAAAAGTTTGGGTGGATCGGCTGCGACCTAACCCGCGCCGCGTCAACATCCGCCAGTACATTCGCGGCATCACGGTGACCCCGAACGCGGTCGAATTGGACTTCTGGGTCACCGACAGTGGGACCGCTCGCGGTGACGAAATGATTAAGCTTCTCGAACTGAGTGATGTCATCGCCGACGGCGCAATACTCGTTCGCGCCGACCTCGAAATCCACGACGAACTACCCCCTGGCACCCCGACCACGGGACCAGACACGCCGCCGACCGACCGACCGGAAACGGCGCCCTTAGAACACGTCCCAGCTTGTGCTGGTGACGAGGAAGACGATGCGACCAAGTCCGCAACCTGGGGCGGAACCCCGGACGGGCCGGTCGTGGAGTGAACACAACCCCACCCAAATCGGTGGGGATTTCCGTACTGATCGGCGGCCCGATTCTGTTCGTTCAGAATCGACCGCCCCTACGCATCAAAGGATTCCGATGAAAAAAGAAATGCTGATTAACGTCCTCCAGGCGGAGGAGTGCCGCATTGCGATTGTCGAAGACGGCTTGCTGGAAGAACTTTACGTGGAGCGGGCGAGCCAAGAAAGCTACGTCGGAAACATCTACAAGGGCCGCATCGTCAACATCGAACCGAGCATTCAAGCCGCGTTCGTGGACTTCGGCATCGGGCGGAACGGCTTCTTGCACGTCTCGGACGTGGACCCGGTTTATTACAAGCACCTCTTGCCGAAAGAGATCCGCGACGAGATGGACGCCGAAGAAGCCGAGGCCGCGAGCGGTTCCCGAAACCGGGGCGGCAGTCGGGGCGGACGCAGCAACGACCGTGCCCCTCGTGGCGGCGCGCCCCGTGGTCAAGATCGTGGCCCAGATCGTGGACCCGATCGGGATCGGGATGACCGCCGCCCGCCGCGTGTGACGGAAGTCGAATCGGCGGTCACACTTTCCCACGCACCGTCACCGATTTCCCAATCGGTTGCGTCAGACGTTGATGAAGAAGACCTAGGCGGGTTCGGCGACGGACTGCACCACGACCCTGCACCCGCAACGCCCGTAGCCGTTGCACCGAAACGCGAACCGCAAAGTCGGCCCACGCCACCACCGATGCCCGTCACGCTTGCTCCGGCGATTGCCACGCCCAACTTCGACGACGATGATTCCGACTTCGGCGCCGGCCTAACCGATGAACTTCCGGCACCGACACGACCCGCGACGAAACCCACCGCACCGGCCCCGGAACCCGTCGAAGATGCCGGCTGGGAACTCGTGTTCCCCGAAGAGGCCCACGTCACGCCAACAGCCGTCCAAGCACCGCCCGAGACGACCGCAGCCGACGAATCGGCGACCGAAGCGCGACCGAAAGCCAAGGGTCGGTCTCGCACCGTGAAGGCCAAGGACGAAGTCGAACCGAAGGAACCCGAAGCCAAGAAAGCGGCCAAGCCGCGCAAGACCCGCAAGAAATCCGACACGGACGCCGATGAGCAACCCGACGACAAGCCACGGCCCATGAACGGCGCCGAACGACGCACGACGGGCAACGACGACGAACCCGAAATCAAGCCGTTCTTTGAAGGCGGCATGGCCGACGACTTCGACATTGACGCCCCCAACGACCGCTTCGGAGACAGCCCCAACGCAGGCAGTGCCGCAAATGGATTTGACGACGAAGACGAATCCGATGGCGTGAGTGCGGACCTCGCCGAATCAGGACCGACCGACGAAGAGTACGCCCAAGCACCGGCGGCAACCACAACCGACGACGAAGACGAGTTCACGGAACGTGACCCACGCCCCGCACGCCCCGGTGACCGCGATCGCGCCCCACGCGGTCGAAGCAATGACCGCGGCGGCGACCGTGGCCCCCGTGGTCGGAGTGAGGGCCGGAGTGAGGGCCGGAGTGAGGGTCGCAGCAATGACCGTGGCCCGGACCGGGGTGGGGATCGTGGTCCGCGTGGCGCGCGACCGGCTGGCAACAGTATGGGTCGCCCGCCGGCCCGCGATCGCGGCTTACCACGCCCGCCGATTCAAGAGATTTTCAAGCGTGGCCAGGAAGTGATCGTTCAGGTCATCAAGGAAGCCATCGGCACGAAGGCGCCGAACCTCAGCACGTTTGTCAGCATCGCCGGACGCTACTTGGTACTGATGCCCAGCCTGAACCGCGTCGGTGTGTCACGCAAGATCGAAGACATTGACGCCCGCAAACGGCTGCGCGAGATCATGAACCGCCTCAACCCGCCGAAGGGCGTCGGGTTCATCGTCCGGACTGCCGCGATCGACCGCAACGAGCAAGAGTTGCACAACGACTTGGCGTACCTGTTGCGGCTGTGGCAAGTCGTGGCCCGACGCATCAAGAAGATGCCCGCCCCCGTCGAGATTTACCGCGAATCGGACATGATTACCCGCACGATCCGGGACAACTTCTCCAACGACATCGACACGATTTGGGTCGATGAGGCGAACGCCTTCGCCCACGCCTCGGAGTTCTTGCAGATCGTCATGCCCCGGTTCGCGGACCGCATCCGGTTCTTTTCGGACACCGAGCCGTTGTTCAACAAGTACCGCGTTGAAGACGAGATTGCGAAGATTAACCAGAAACGCATCGACTTACCACTCGGTGGCTCGATCATCATCGAGCAAACCGAAGCGTTGGTCGCCATCGACGTGAACAGCGGTAACTTCCGGGCAGACAACAACGCCGAAGAAACCGCGTACCAGTTGAATATGATCGCCGCGAAGGAAATCGCCCGCCAACTTCGGTTGCGTGACCTCGGCGGCGTGATCGTCAACGACTTCATCGACATGCGGAGCGAAACCCATCGCCGTAACGTGGAAAACACCCTGCGCACCGCACTCCAGCGAGACCGCGCCCGGACGAAAATTCTGCGCATCTCGCAGTTCGGCATCATCGAGATGACGCGGCAGCGGATTCAAACGTCGTTGAAGAAGCGGATCTTCAACGAGTGTTCGCACTGCAAGGGCACCGGCTACGTGAAGACGAACGAGACGATGGGCATCGAGGTGATGCGCCTGCTGCAACTCGCCGCGTGCCGCAGTCCGCTTGTCACGGCGATGTCACTGACCGTTCACATTGAGGTGGCGTTCTACTTGCTCAACCGCAAGCGCAAGGACATCACGGCCATCGAAGAAAAGGCCAAGATGACGGTCGAAATCAACGGCCAACCCCACGTGTCACCGGACATGTGTGAGTTCAAGTGCCTGGACAGCAACGGCAACGAAGTCCGGCTGTTCGGCAACCCGCCGCCACCGCCACGGGTGTACAAGGGGTCTGCGCCCCGGCAATTCAATGATCGCCGCCCGCCGGCGCTGGATTAACCACCCAAGAAAAGCCCATGAACGATCGTTCATGGGCTTTCTTCGTTCGTGGGCTTTTTCCGCCTCACCCAATCTGTTGGATCGGCTCGTACCCGGTGGCTTTGGGCAATTCCGGACGCATCAAAAACGGCCCCTTGTCCTTCCATGCTGAACCCGCGAACTCCAACTCCATTCGCCACATCCCGCTGATGCACCCTTCGCCATCCGGTTGGCCTTCGTAGTAGACGCGGTGCTTGCCGATGTACTTTTTCCCCATCGTGAGTTTGCCGGTGTTCACGTCGTACACACCTCGAAAATGGAACGGCCCGACCATGTCGATCCCCTTGCCAGTAATCGCGCCGTTGTTGAAGTGCAGCTCGAACGCCTCCATTTCTTGGCGGCCATACTCTTTTTGAACCCAGAACCCACGCCACGTGCCGGATGGAAACATTGATGCACTCCTCGTGTTGACCGTTTTTGGCATCATACGCATCCGGATGTTGGCGTTGCACGACTTTGTGGTTTTCGTATCGTGCCCGCATGAAGAATTCCGGAATTCGGCCGTATGTGTGGATGCTAAGTGGGTGCGCGTGGTTTGCGGTGATGGGCCTCATCACGCACGACTTGGGGCGACCGATTGCCGACGGGGGACCGCCGAGTTGCCCGTGGCTAGTCGTGGCGTTTTTTCGCAGCGTCGTCGCCACGGTGTTCGCGGCAAGCTTGGCGTTGGCCTACGGGCAAAAGCTGGTCTTCTGGCACCCGCGGATTCTGTGGATTCGCAGCCTGGCCGGAAGTTGCAGCATGATGGCGACGTTCTACGCGCTGGCCCATTTGCACGTCACGGATGTCCTGACGCTGACGAACACCTTCCCGATTTGGGTGGCAATTCTATCGTGGCCGTTGGGCCAAGACCGCCCCACGTTCGGCGTCTGGATTGCGGTGCTGTTCGCGGTGTGTGGTGTGGCCGTTGCGATTCAGCCCCACTCGGAAGGCTTTGCGCAATTGCCCGCGACGTTCGCGCTGGTCGCGGCCTTTTTCACGGCGATTGCGATGCTGGGCTTGAACCGGCTCCGGCACGTCGCACCGTTTGCGATCGTCACGCACTTCTCCGCGATTTCCGCAATCTTCGGCGGCACCGGGTGGTTTCTCATCGACGTGGTCGGCATCGAAATCGGCACGACCGGCGACCCGCATTGGTATCACCATTCGCTGGTGTGGCTGGAGATTATCGGCGTCGGGGTCACGGCAACCATCGGTCAGGTTTTCCTCACGTTGGCATTTAGTCGTGGGTCCGCAACCAAGGTTTCGGTCGTCGGGTTGTCGCAAGTCGTGATGGTGATGATCTTCGAGGCCGCACTCGGGTGGAAGATGTTTGACACGCTCATGATCGTCGGCACCGCAATGGTTCTCGGCCCCACGGCGTGGTTGATGGTGCGTGAACGCCAAAAACCCGGACAACCGAAACCCGAAGAACCCGTCATGGAAGAAGTGGCGATCGAGTAACGGAAACGGTATCGTTGGTGATGGGTGACGTTATCCAGTTGGTAGCAGTCCAGAATTGTTCACGATTTGAGAACAACCATGTCCGAAGCAACCCCCGATGCCCCGTTACTGTCGTCCGAGTTCCTGCGACGGTTGGAGCAGCTCGAACTCGTCTCGAAGAAAATTCTTGCGGGGCGGATGAAGGGGGATCGCCTGAGCAAGCGGAAAGGGCGTGGCTCGGAGTTTGCGGACTACCGGCCTTACGTTGTCGGGGACGATCTGCGGTTCCTGGATTGGAACCTGTTTGGCCGTGTGGAGAAGCTGTTTTTGCGGCTGTACCGTGAAGAAGAAGACCTGCACATTTACTTGTTGATCGACAACAGCAAGTCGATGGACTACGGTTCGCCGACGAAGTTGCACTATGCCAAGCAGGTGGCTGCTGCGTTGGGGTTTGTCGGCTTGGTGAACACGGACCGGGTCATCATCGAAGGCGTCGGCGGGCCGAGCGGCACGAGTACCCGGTCGCCGCAATTTCGTGGGCGGCAAAGTCTGTGGCGGATGATGAAGCACCTCGACACCATCGAACCTGCCGAAACCGGCGATTTGAACCGGGCGTTGCGTGGCTTCAGCACGCGGGCAACGGGGCAGGGGATCGCGGTCATCCTGAGCGATTTCATGGACAAAGACGGCTACGAGGACGGTCTGCGTTTCCTGGCCGCCCGGCACCACGACATCTACACGATTCAAATTCTCGCCGAAGAAGAGATCAACCCGCCGTTCACCGGCG
>JANLRE010001008.1:0-12897 GCA_031368205.1 Fimbriiglobus sp.
ATGTAGTCTTCAGGGTCCACTTTGGGCGCGTTCATGCCCAAAATGTAACCTCCAAATTGGCCGCGCGCAAACTACCCAGTATCCCAACTGCGTAATACCTAATACCTTGTTGAACATCTTTACTCGATACGTTGAAGCCACTGGGGACAAAAAGCCCCAAATGTATTGCGTAGCAGCATGGGCGATCAACAACGGCCTTTACAGCCCACCAAGAACTAACGCAGTTAGACAGTTTGCCAAGCTGCTTTCGGACACCGCAAGACAGGAATATATTCCTGACGATGCTGACCAACCAGTTCGGCGGAAACACTCATGGAAGGTAATGAGTGAGTCAGGTAAACAACTGACTATCTGGGGCAATATCGAGTCAATGAACCCGCAGGAAATGAGGATTGCCGCACAAGGCCGTCGTCGTGGGATTCTTGCGGATTGTTTGCAACTGAGTCGTGATGTTGACTACTACAACAAGAAGCACAACATCGGGGAACACATCCAATTGCTGATAGACTTCACTGAAGACGTGTCGGAAATCAGGCATCCCACCTTCTACTCGGACTCCCCAACGGGCGACGATTCGGAAAGCTAAATCGGAGTTTTCCCCCACCGCGCCGCCGCTGCTTTCTTGGCACTGGCGGTTTTTTGTTTCTTGGTCAATTTCGCGGCTCGCGCCTTCCCGCCCTTCAACCCACCCTTGCGACCAAGCGTAACCGCTGCCGGGTCTTTCCCCGCGTCCGGGTCTGGCGACTTCGGCGTGATGCCCGCAGCTTCAGCCACGATCCGTGCGGCCATCGTGTTCACGTCTTCGCGGAGCTTCGGTTTTTTTGGTGCTTTTTCCATACCACGAGACTAACTGATTCCTGATAATGGGGCAAGTGGTCAAGCCACGAACGGGATTTCAAACTGAGACACTACCCGGCGTTCGAGTCGTTCGCCTTCCACCTCTCCGGAGCCGACCATGACCGCCTCTTCCGACCGCCGCACGTTCCTTCAGGCGTCCGCCGCACTCGCCGTCGGCGGGCTGGGCTTCCTCGACGCCCTCCCCGCCGTCGCCGCCGCCGACGCGAAACTCGACCCCGACCTCGTCCGCCTCGACGCCGACATTGAGCCGCTCGTCCGCCTCCTCGAAGACACGCCGCGCCAGCAACTCCTCGAAGAGGTCGGGGCGCGTGTCAAGAAGGGACTCGCCTACCGCGACGTTCTTGCGGCGCTGCTGCTCGCCGGGGTGCGGAACATCAAGCCGCGGCCGAACGTCGGGTTCAAGTTCCACGCCGTTATGGTCGTGAACTCGGCCCACCAAGCGGCCCTCGCCGGCCCGGACCGCGAGCGGTGGCTGCCGCTGTTCTGGGCGATCGACAATTTTAAGGGCGCGCAGGCGACGAACATCAAGGAGACCGGCGGGTGGCGAATGGGGCCGGTTGAGGAGAGCCTGGTCCCACCGGCCCGCAAGGCGAAGCAGAATTTCATCGACGCGATGAATGAGTGGGACGAGGCGAAAGCCGATGTGGCCGCCGCCGCACTCGCCCGGCACTGCACCGAGGCGGAGGCGTTCGACCTGTTCGCCCGGTTCGGGTGCCGCGACTACCGCGACATCGGGCACAAGGCAATCTTCACGGCGAACGCCTTCCGCACCCTGCAAGTGATCGGGTGGCACCACGCCGAGCCGGTCCTGCGGTCGTTGGCGTTCGCTATGCTAAAGCACGACGCGAAGGGGAAGCCGACCGGCGACGCCCCGGCGGACGCGGTCGGGGTGCGGAACGTGGAGTTGGCGAAGAAACTGGGGGCCGGATGGCGTGACGGGAAGGCGGACGTAGCCGCGACCGGCGACCTGCTCGCCGCGATCCGCACCGGCACCGACGCCGAGGTGGGTGACAAGGTGGTGTCACTCGTGAGCAGCGGCATCGGGCCGCAGAGCGTGTGGGACGCCGTGTTCCTCGGGGCGGGCGAACTGCTAATGCGGCAACCGGGCATCGTCGGGCTTCACACCCTCACGACGGCGAACGCCCTGCGGTACGCCTACGGCGCGACCGGCGACGACGCCACGCGCGCGCTGCTGATGCTGCAAGCCGCGTCGTTCCTGCCGCTGTTCCGCAACCAGATGGGCGCGAAGCTCGGCGACGCCCGCATCGACAAGTTGGAGGGCAACGGGGCGGAGGTGGAGTACACCGCCGCGAGCGTCTTCGACACGCTGACGAAGGACAAGCCGCAAGCCGCGCAGGTGGCGATGGCGTTCCTGCGGGGCAACCCGGCGGGGCGGAAGGAACTGATCGACGCGGGCCGGCGGCTGATCTTCCTGAAGGGGACCGACGCGCACGACTACAAGTTCAGCGCGGCTGTGATGGAGGACACGACGCACGTCTCCCCCGAGTGGCGGGACCGCTTCCTCTCGGCGAGCCTGTTCTGGCTGAAAGGGTCCGGCGCCCCAGACGCCCCGGTCGTAAAGCGGACCCGCGCGGCCCTGGCGTGAGTGACGTGGCGGGGCGGATCGCCTTGAGTAGGATGCTCCGGAGTTGGTCGGTTGCGGAGGCAAACAGTTCTTGCCGTCGGCGGTTCAACGCGGCGGTGAACGACGGCGATGTCCGCCACCGCGCGACCGTGACCCGGTGGACCCCGACGGTGTACGATGTTAGAATCCGTCTTGCCGTGGTGAGTAAGTCGATGGCGTTGAGATGCTCCGGGGATAACTCTCACTCCAGCGGCGGTCGCATTTTGTAGTCGGCATCGGGGGCCTCCGTCTGAAGTGACACGGGCCACTCCACCGACACCGGAACGCCGGTGAGCAGTCATCGAAGTGGTCGATCCCCTGAATTGCGATCCGTCACGATGGTGCGGAGTTGTGGTCGGTCCTGGCGCATCATCTGTACCTAACACAGCCTGATATTTTTCCTTAAATTGTGGTATGTAGCGAGTATGGCCGGTTACTGCGCAGACGGGTTCTTTGGACGGCCGCCCGCCCGGTTTCAGCACCGTGAGAAAGTGTTGCAGGAAGTTGAGTTGCTTGTTGCGGTACTCAAGGTGAAGTCGTCGCGGTCTGGCGCGGCGTTCGCGCCCTTCGTACCGAACGGCGGGTTGGCGAGAATCACGTCGAACTTCTGCCCCGTCATGGGCGCATCAATCGTGTCCTGAAGGTCGATGTGCGGTTCCACGCCGTGTAGGAACAGGTTCATGAGCGCCATGCGACGCGGTCGCGCCACCAGTTCCGAACCGAAGTTCTTAGCTGCGGTTACCAACACAATACACAACTGTACCGACGGGGACTTCCCGACGTTCGAGGGCCGTTTTCATTCCAACCCGTTGAGCCGGATTGGCTTCACGGACGGACTTCTTATCCACTTGGAGTGAAGTAACCTCTTCCTCGAAGAAACCGTCCGCAAATAGGTAGCCCGCCCGATCCCCGACCCGCAGCAGATGGCCGGTAATGTCGATACTAATGACACGTTGTTCTGTCCAATAATGGGCCACACTCCCAACTACGGTATAGTGTGAAGGAAGACGCGAAAGTTGGCCTTGGCCGTACAAAACGTTTTTGACTGTTTCACTAGGCCATCCCCATCGGACCATGCCTCTCACGAGTCGAAACAAGTCCCAAGTTGTCATTAACCCCGTACCGTTCTGTTTCGCATCTTGGATCTGAGCGTTGGTGAAGGCGTTGGCATGGTCCCTCTCTAACGCTGGCAGATTTCGTTGATGATTGACGAGCGACAAACCGGTTACGTCGGTTTGGTTCCACTGTCGAATCCGTCGTAGGACGTACTTCGTGACTTGAAGCGTGTCGCCTTCAGTGGGCATACCAGCCAGTCCCTTGATTTCTAAGAGCAAGGAGGGCGATTGGTCGAGGATTTGCAAATCCTCCTGCTTGTTTACCTCGGCGTCGTCTACTTCGTCAACATCGACCACTTTCTGAAACCCGATGAACTCCAGCGCGCGTTTGACATCCAACACCAGCGCGTTGCCAGACTTGGTAAGTAGGCCATGAAGAAATCCGAAGCTTTCACGTTCGGCGGCGATTTCCTGTTCCAGCCGCGAGACCTCTTGATTGGCCTTTCGCTGAACCTCCAGTTGGTCGGCCTTCCGCACCAAGATGGAAGAGTGTTCGTACTCTTCACGTTGCACCCAGCGGCCACCTTCGTGATCCGGAAATAGTTCGGGCACGATTTCGGGAAACACTGTTTGGATCAAATCCAGTATTGCAGCTTGCTTGTCTTCAAGTTGTGGGAGGATCAGCACTAATCCTTTACCATTTTTCCTTGGCAGCAAAACGGCCGCTACTATGTCTCCGAATTTGCTTGTCGCAAGAGGTAAAAAAATAGGGCCATATCCCTCCTCAGTTAGTGGATAGTATGGATGTAAAGTAGCGCTAAACGTCGATCCTTTTAAGTGTCGATCTAGAAATCGGATCAGCAAGTTCGATCCCTCGGACACCAAGATTTCCGTGCCGTGGTCGGTGCATACATTCAGATATATTTGCGAAAGCAAAGTTAGAATCGACCAGTTGTCCTCATCAATGTCCCTGTTAACATCTAATTGACGAAACCTATTCTCCGCAGCGAGAACGATGGGTTGCCGAAGTTTCGCCTCAGCGAAGATGACAAACACCCCACCCGACTTGAGAATCCGATCGGAAGAGTTCCTCAGCAAAGTCATAACACGAGGCCTGGGGTCGATGGTGCCTATGCTGGCCTTCACGTACCAGTCCGGTTCGTCATTGGCGGTAACCTTCTCGCCTGTTGGACCTTCAGCAGTCTTCGGTGGTGTGAGGTCGATCACTACGATCTCTTGCTCTGCATAATTTGGAACTGATGCTTTTACAATCACGGGGAAAAATCCATCCCCCTTTTTGACCTTGTAAGGGCATCCAAAAGTGCCAACTGTGATGTTGTAGCCAGCGGCGGACAACTGATCTCCCAGAGGTGCTAGCAGATCAATAAGAGTTATTTTTGGCTTTTTGTAACGAACGGCTGATAATGGGGCTTCTATACGATCGGCCATTGCATCTTCTCAGTGTGGTTTGCTGTAAATATGACTTGTCTGCTTTGCGATTTCATCTCCACCTGCAAGAAAAAATTTCACTTGCTACTTAAACTATGGAACAGCACCCGCCGCGCCACGCCGGACTTCATCAGCCGGTAGGCTTGGTTGACGGTGGTGAACGTCTTCCCGCACCCGGTGGCCATTGCCACGAGCATTTGCCGCTTCCGCTCGGCGATGGCCGTCTCGATACCGGCGTTCGCTTCGATCTGGTACGGGCGCAGCCGGGGATGCTCATTCGCGGTGGTGAGCAGTTTGTGAACGTCAGCTTCAAAGTCCCGTGCAATTCGACGACCGCGACGTGGTCGGCGGTTTCCGGCTTGAGGTGGAAGTGAAAGGGACAATGTCCCATCCCAGCGCGCGGAACTTCCCGTAGATGCGGGTCTTCCGCGTCAGCCATTCCGGTTCAACGTAAGGTTTCTTCGCCATGACGTTCGTTATAAAAAGGCCCCAGACTATTTGCTAGCACATGGCTAAACGTGCGGGTCGAGTTCGGGAGTGTGCGTCGGGTTTTGCGTCACGTATAAATCGAGAAGTGTAAAAGTGCCATGATTTGCAGGGGTTTCACCGAGTGCATCGAATCCCTTAGGGTCACTTGTTTACTCGGACATTGGCGAACACTGTCCACCACAAGCCGTCGCAATCCTTCAACACTGAAGGGTTGCGACGGCTTTGTCGTTTCCTGTCTGATTGTGTTCGCTCAACGTACACCGCCCCCGGTTCAGCGGGTTCATAAGCGTCTTCCAGATATGACGGAACATGGTGAACAGTGGGTATACGCGGTAAAGTTTGCTACTCTTCCCAACGGGCTTCCCATTCGGAATGGTCATGAGATTTGTGGCGCAATTCAGTCGGCTGCGGGTGCGATTCCTCACGTCATTATTTTTTTAGAAAATCCTAGCAACCGGAATTCTGCTGAGGTAACATCTTAATGTTGTTGTCCGGGCAAATGTACTTGTCCGGGAAGTCAGAGATCAGAGGTCAAACTGGAGAAGTCGTCATGAGAACATCGAGAGTCGCATTCGTTGCCGCCGTCGTGCTGTTGGGATTGCAGTCACGCACGTGCCATGCCTGCTCAACACCTCGGCTACCGCCCGCGTCTCCGTGCATCGGTTTCGTCGGCAATAGCTTGATTCTAGAACTTGGAACCATCTTCCAGACATCGACACCACACAGTTGCGCCGCCGCCATCGGCCTGCTGGGTGCGCCGCCGGGCCTGAATTTTTCCGTGGCCGGGACCGGCGTTGTGAACACCTTGACCAACGTCTTCACGCCGAGCTTTACGCTAAACCGTTTTCCTGTGTCCGATAACACCTGGGCAGGCATTGACATCAACGGCACCCAGGCGCTACCGGGAGCAACTTGGTTCGGGTTCTCCAATCTGTCTGTGCCTCCCGTCACTCCGCCAGCGCTCGGTGCCAACGAGATCTTTGCGATCAATTTCAACATTACGGGTTCATTCAATCCCTCGTTGATCCAGGGTCTGCGGGTTCAATACGGGTCCGGCTCGGGCACCGCCACGGGCCTACCAGACTTTATGCATACGGCCGACCTGACGCATTCGGCGCAATTCTCGCGGGTCGTGAACGTGCCCACCTACGGTACCAACAATTGGGCGGTTCCGGAACCCACGACCACTGTCTACGCGATCAGCGCACTGATGCTCTTCGCCGGAAGGTTGGGTGTCACACGGATGCTCCGGTTCAAGCTCGCCTAGTCCGGCATCGGCACACTTCAACCCGCTCCGCAGTCGTCGGAGCGGTATCCGCAGTCCCCCGTCGCGGTACTACGTACAGAGCGGTTGCTCTCCCGTAGGTTCCGATTGAGTTCCTCTCTTGTGATCTGAGGCCCGTCATGTTTTTCAAACCCGTTCACCGGCCATCACTCGGCCGGATCGAGGCGTTCCCCATTCGATCGAGCCATGTGCTCGTCGTCGTCACCCTTGTCCTCTGGCTTGGAGTCGTGGGGCCGGTGTACTCTCCCGTGAGTGCAGGCTTTATCACGGTGAAGGACGCCTATCAAGATTTCCTCAGCGAGCCTGACAGGACCGAACTCGACCGTGCTCTTCGCGTGGTGATTACGACGAGCCTGGAAAACGGCCGTCACGCCGAGGCTGTCACCCGCCTCCTGGCGATCAAGGACGCTCATCCCAACGACATCCGCATCTGGTTCACGCTGGCCGTCGCGCAACTAGGAGACCGCCGCTTGACGGAGGCGCTCTCTTCAGCCGACCAGGCGATCCGGATTCGTCCGGACTGGCCCGTGGCGCACTGGTTGAAGGGGGCCGCGCTGATTGCGCTCTCCCGGCTTGACGAGGCGGAGCGGACCTTCGACCAGGCTGTCCGAATCGCGCCGGAGCAGGCAGGAGTTTATTACCAGCGCGGAACCTTCCTGGTGGTTTATCGCTCGGGAGAACCTGGAAAGGTCGCGGCCGGAATCGCCGACCTGCAGAAGGCGATGGAACGCGCCGCGCCGCCTGAGCTTGTCGATGGGATGCTCGGCAAGGCCCATCTTGCGTTGAAGGACCAGCGAAAGGCCGAGTTCCACCTGCGTCGGGCATTCGAGCATGGAACGACGGAATTGAACCTGGAGCCGTTGGCGGACCTCGTCACCCTTTACGATTCCACAAGTCGGACGAAGCAGGCGGAAGACGTGCTCACCGCCGCTGAACGAAGGCGACGGTTGCTACCAGCAGACCGGCATGACCTTCACTCCGGCTGCTTCCTGATCGTCGCCCGTCACGCGGTCGCTGCGGAGCAGGCTCCCTCGGCGGTCATCACTGCGTACGCCCGCGCGCTTGCGGAACAGCCCGGCAGCGCGGCCACTCGGCTGGAATACGCCCGCTGGCTGGACAGTATGTCGCGGAATGCCGAAGCGGTGCCGCTTCTGCGCGAGGGGTTGACGAACCCGCCCTATCACCCCGAGCTTTCAGCGCAACTCGCCTGGGCGCTCGCCGAGAGTAGTCCGAACCTGAAAGAGGCTCGCGAGTGGTTGAAACACGCGCTGGCTAGCGAGCCTTCAAGCCCCTACCTGGCGGATACTGCGGCCTGGATCGCTTATCGCGAGGGCAAGTACCGCGAGGCGTTAATTGCGATTCGACCGAGCCTGAGTCTCGTCGACCAGATCCCCGAGGTGGCCTACCACGTTGGAGCGATCCATGCAGAACTCGGCAACACCGCCGAGGCCGTCCGCTACTTACACAAAGCCCTGCACGCCCGCAAACCCTTCTCCGGAGATCGCCAGGCGAAGGAACTGCTGGCAAAGCTCGAACGCTAGGGTTCCCCAAGGCTCATCGCAACTCGAAGATGACGGATCACACAAAGTAGAACATCACCTTCAGCTAACACGGAACGTTTATGTTTGTCAGCGATTGCCTTACATGTATGCCAAAGCTGTCCCACTAACACTTCACCTGAATCGGCGATGTCTTGGCCACGGATGTAGGGGGTGCCGTCAACCAGGTTCGGGCCGGGTAACACAATGCCGTAGCTGATAACCGTTCCCGGCTCAACGATTTCCATTGCAGGTTTGTACTGCCAACTTGTTGGGATTTCTGGCATCTCCTCATTCTGTTGACAAAACATATCGCTCACTCGACGCCCTCGCCAATCCGCCGTGAGCCGTCCGGAGCACGCGGCGGCGAGGACGGCTTGGCGGAAGCGTTTCAGCGTCGTCGGCACCCGTTCCAGGCGAGCGCGAGCCGCCGACACCTTGCCCAGAATGCGTTCCACCGCCGCCAGCAACGCCGGTTGGGTTTCGGTGTGCGGCTTGCGACCCGCTCCCGGTTTGCGGATGCGATCCGTCGCCGACGCCGACGCCAATTCCTTCAAACCGGCGTGGATCGCCCGTCGGGAAATCCTGGTCGCAGAGGCGACCAGCGAGATTCCTCCGTAGCCAACGACCTGAGCTTCGCTGGCCGCCCAGAGGCGACGCTGCCTTTCATCCCAGGTCGAACAGAGCAGTTGATAACGCTGCCGAATCCCATCGGCGTGGTCTTGGGTTTTCATGGCCGACGGCTATACCGTCCGCCAGAGTTGTTACACTAATTTCGTAACAGGCCCTTACTTTTCCCCACGCCAGAGCCAGCGCAGACTATCGGGCATAATCACGCCGCCATGTTTGCCGTTGTGGGCGCCGTCACCGAACACGAACGTGTAGTCGTAGCCCTTAAACTTCAGTGCTGCCGCCATCTGTTGGTTACCGAGTGGCCAACTGCCGTGTTCGTTATCGAGATCGCCGGAGCCGTCTTGCAAAAAGACGCGGATCGGCTTGTTCGGGGTTTTGCGAATCATCCCCGGATAGGCATCGCCACCGCGTATGTTCGTGAAGCTGCCGACGTGAGATAGCACTTTGGAGAACATCTCCGGCTTTTGCCATGCGACCGTGAAGGCACAGATACCACCGGAACTAATTCCGCAGATTGCCCGACCGGCGGCATCTGACCGAAGTTTCACTTTTTTACCCACTTCGGGCAAGATTTCCTGTTCTAGGAATCGCGCGTATTGGTCAGAAAGAGTATCGTACTCGAAGCTTCGATTGGAGCGGCCCGGCTGCCCGGCTTGCTCGACCGGGAACGTTCCGGGGTTGATGAAAATCCCTACTGTGATCGGCATTTCCTTCTTATGGATCAGGTTATCCAACACGACCGGCACGCGAAACTGACCCGTCGGGTTCTGGTAGTTGCCGCCGTCCTGAAACACCATCACGCACGCCGGCGGTCCGTCGGCGGTGTATTGGGCGGGGACGTAAGCCCAGTAGTCGCGGGTCGTCTTGGCGAACACTTGGCTTTCGTTCCAAGTGTGCTTCGTAACGGTGCCCTTCGGCACGCCGTCTTGGGGGACCGAATCGGGTCCGAGTTTGTAATCGTCTGCGGCATGACTCGTAGCCGTCAGCACCAAACACAGGGTCATCGAGAACATCATCCGGCGCATGGTCGCAACCTTTCCAACGGGAGAGGACAACAGGTGAAGCGTCACAGCGTACCCCCAATTCGACTGCGGTTCCACGACATTTTTCGATTCGCCGACCTTGAGACCACCGAACACGGAGTCACCCAATGAGCTTGCTCGCCGACGCCCCGGTGAATGAAGCCTTGATTGCGGATATGTACATTCGGATCGAACGTGCGGAAGAGGAGATTCGTCAACTCAAACGACAGACGCCGTCGCCCAATGTAATGAATGCCCGCACAGCGTTGACTGAGGCGATCGACGCGATTGACGCTGCCGAAAGTTCGGAAACGCGGCCGCTGGTTTCGGCGTCGTCCGCCACGCCACCGCGCATCCCGTGGCCCGCGAAACACACGGAGTTCGCCAATTCCACACCCGTCACGCCGATCGAGCTACTTCGGGTCGCGTTCAACTTGTGCCCGGATGCGGCAGTGGGCTTCGATGCGGACGGCACCATTCGCATTTGGAACGCGGCGGCCACGGCACTGTTCGGTTGGACCGCCGATGAAGTGATCGGCGCGCTGCCGCCTTTTTTGCCCAGTGATCGCGTCGAAGAGCACGCCAGTTTGGTCCGCTACCCCCGGTCCGTGTTTCCGGGCCAAGACCTCGCCACGGTGCGCCGCTGCAAAGAAGGCTTGCTGATTTCCGTGCGCGCCAAAGTCAACGAAAGCCCGTGCGGCGGCGTCGTGTTCACGTACCGAGAAGTCCCGCCCACGACGGACCACGTCTCCGACCCGCGCCCGGCAATGCCGTCGCCGCCACGCCGCTCGACGCCCAGTACCCACATCGAAGTCGATGCCAGCACGCAACACCTCATCACACTTGGGAAAGCCGTCTCCGGGGTGGCGCACGACTTCAACAACATGCTGTCCGTCATTCACGGCTATGGGGAGTTACTGGCCGAACGCTTACCGATCGACGACCCGCTTCGAGGGGTTGCGGAAACGATCGTTTCCACTGCCGACCTCGGTGGCACCGTCAGCCGCCACTTGATGGGCATGGTCCATCCGGAGAACGGCACCCCCGCGCAAACGGACATCAACCACATGTTGAACCGGGTCGAAAAGCTACTGAAATCGGTCGTCGGCGCCCAGATCAAGATTGGCGTCACGCTGGCACTTCGCTTGCCGATGGCCCAAGTTCACCCGGCGGAATTGTTCCAGGTCGTGTTGAACCTGCTCACCAATGCCCGCGATGCGATCGACACCACCGGCGGCATGGTCACCATCCGCACCGCCACGCAAACAATCCCGTTCAACCGCACCGGCTGGCCGACCGACGTTCGACCGGGGGATTTCGTCGTCCTCACGGTCACGGACACCGGGCACGGCATGGACAGCCAATCGCTGCAGCAACTGTTCGACCCCGGCTTCACAACCCGCCAATCCCGCCACAGCCCCGGCATCGGCTTGCGGATTGTCCGCGACATCTTAATCCGCGCCGGTGGCCACATCGAAGTCGAATCCGACCCCAAATGGGGCACCACCATCCGCCTGTATTTCCGCAAGGCGTGAGGAGGTGAGAGTGGTAGCCGACTGTGAAACATCATGTCAGTTCGCAAACTCGACCCGAGGTGCGATGGCTTGTCTGCGATATAATCGCCACCATGAACGAAGTGACGCGATTGCTGGACCAGCTTCAACAGGGTGATCGCCGTGCGGCGGCACGACTGTTGCCGCTGGTGTACGACGAGTTGCGGAAGTTGGCGGCGGTGCGGATGCGGCAGGAATCGCCGGACCACTTGTTGCAGCCGACGGCGCTGGTTCACGAAGCCTACCTGCGGCTGATCGGCGATCAAAAGTTCGACGGGCGTGGGCACTTCTTTTCGGCGGCGGCGGAGGCGATGCGGCGGGTGTTGGTGGATCATTGTCGCGGCACGTCACGGCAGAAGCGGGGCGGCGACCGGCAACGGATTGAACTGCTCGACATCCCCAGCCGAACCGACACCGATCCGGACTTGATGCTATCGCTGGACGAGAGCCTTCACCGACTGGCCAGCGAAGACCCGGCGGCGGCGGACGTGGCCAAGTTGCACCTGTTCGCCGGGCTACCGATTGATGACGCGGCGACGGCCCTTGGGGTGTCTCGGGCGACCGCGTACCGCAACTGGACCTACGCCCGCGCCTGGCTGCAAGACGCACTGGGCGAAAATCCGTGAGACGGTTCGGAACCGGATGTCGCATTGGAGGCTGAACCCCGAGGACTTGCCATGCCCGCCGATCCCGCCGTTGTGAAATCGCTGTTCCTGGAAATCGCCGCGATCGACGACTTGACCGCGCGTGCCATGCGGTTAGCTGAACGCTGTGGGAACGATAGCGAACTCTTGGCCCGCGTGAGCGCCTTGCTCGCCGCCAATGATCGCGCCGTAACGAACGGGGGCACAGCGTCATTCGCTGATGATCCCCTTACTGCTGGCCCGGACGCGAAAGCGACGACCAAGGACATGCCCGGTTCGCGTGATCAGATCGGTACGGTCCTGGCGGGCAAGTACAAGTTGATCGAGCCGATCGGCGAAGGCGGCATGGGCACGGTTTGGCTGGCGCAACAATCGGAGCCGGTGAAACGTAAGGTGGCGGTGAAGCTCATTAAGCGGGGGATGGATTCGCGGCAAGTGATCGCGCGCTTTGAAGCGGAGCGGCAGGCGTTAGCCATGATGGACCACCCGAACATTGCCAAGGTGTTCGACGGGGGATTGACCCCGGACGGCCGACCGTTCTTCGTGATGGAGTTGGTGAAGGGGACGCCGATCACGGAGTATTGCGATCAACGCAAGCTCAGCCCGCAACAACGCCTGGACCTGTACGTGCCCGTGTGCCAAGCGATTCAACACGCGCACATGAAGGGCGTGATCCACCGCGACATCAAGCCAAGCAACGTGTTGATTGCACTCTACGACGACAAGGCGGTGCCGAAGGTCATCGAC
>JANLRE010001011.1:0-1579 GCA_031368205.1 Fimbriiglobus sp.
GTGCGGGTTCCCAGGGTAACGGACCTTCGGTCCGCAACCCTGGGCTAAGGGAACAACCCCGTTGGGGTAGAAAACCCAAGCTGCTAACACGGTGTACAACTTTTCCACCAACTTCCGTGACGCCCACCCAGGGCCACGAGCATTCGGACATTCACCTATGACGCGACCGTTTTTTGATGTCCGCATGAAGGGCTTCCGGGATCGGGCGGAAGTCGAGCAGGTGCTTCGTTTACTCGACGATCGCACGCAATGCTTGGCGGAAGAATTAGTGCCGCTCCCAGAACTGGCGGGGCGAGTCTTGTCCCGTGCGATCATTTCGCACGTGAACGTACCGGGCTTTTCCCGTGCCGCAATGGATGGCTACGCCGTGCAGGCGGAGGACACGTTTGGGGCAGATGTTTACAACCCGCTCGCGCTGCGCGTCATCGGTGAATCGTTGCCCAATCAGCCGTTTCCGGGGACCGTGCAAACTGGCGAAGCGGTGCGGATCATGACGGGGGCGCCGATCCCGAATGGTGCGGACGCGGTCCTTCATGCGGAAGCGACCGAAGCAGAACCGGGCACGGGTCGGGTACTGGTCCGCGAACCCGTGTCACCCGGTCGGCACATCGGACGCATCGGGGAAGATGTGACTCAGGGTTGCGAAGTTCTTCCGCGCCATCGCAAACTTCGTCCGCAAGATGTCGGCTTGCTCGCCTCCATCGGCGTCGGGGCGGCCAACGTGATCCGTCGCCCCACGGTCGCGGTGCTGGTCACTGGGAACGAACTGCTGCGACCGGGAGCGATCCCTCATGGTTACCAAATCGTGGACAGTAACTCCCCGATGCTGAACGCACTCGTGATGCGCGACGGGGCGGAGTGCCTGCCGGTTCAATATCTCGAAGACCGTTACGAGACGATCCACGATGCACTGGCGACAACGGAAGCTGATGTGATCCTCGTGTCCGGCGGTTCGTCGGTTGGCAAGGAGGACCACGCGCCGCGTGCGGTCGCGGAGTTAGGCGAACTAGCCATCCACGGGATCGCGCTTCGCCCCGCCAGCCCAACGGGTGTGGGGTTCTTGCCGCCCGTCTCCTCGCGTCTCACTCGTGTCGTCTTCTTGCTACCCGGAAACCCGGTGTCGTGTCTTTGTGCCTACGACCTCTTCGCCGGTCGTGTGATTCGCCAACTCGGCGGACGTAGCAGCGCGATGCCCTACCGCTATCAGTCGTTCCCACTCGCAGCAAAAATCGTGTCAGCCGTCGGGCGGGTTGATTACGTCCGCGTCAAACAAGTTGGCGTGAGCGTTGAACCAATCGCCGTGAGCGGCGCTTCGATCTTGAGTACAACCGTCTCGTCAGTAGGGTTTGTCCTGGTAGACCGCGACCGCGAAGGCTACGCCCCCGGCGAACGAGTCGATGTCTGGCTTTATGATTGAGAGCGTACCCGTTAGGATCAGCGTCATGTTTGTTGGTGAATGTCAGATTCGACTGATTGGCATTCCTGACTTTGTGCCCGAAAAGGGCACCGGGATGTAGCCACGGGTGAAGCGTTTCGCGCAACCCGTGGAAGAGTTAACCCCACTACTCAACTGCCCTGA
>JANLRE010001014.1:0-1656 GCA_031368205.1 Fimbriiglobus sp.
GAAGCTGCGATGACCGAAGAACCCGACGATGACAGCATCATTACCGAACAAGATTATATCGACGCTCGCAAACGGGCCGAGACGATGCCGACGTTCATCCCGGACATCTTCGCCCGCGCCGTGACCGGCAACGGCGTCCAGGGCGACGTGCTGATCGGGTACGACAAACTTCCCGACTCGACGCCAAAATAACCACACTGGTGCCGGGTCAGCAATCGAACAGTTCGGGCCAATTGACCCGCTGCCTCACATCGTTGAGATGGGCACTGACGATTGAGTGGACGTGGTAGCCTGTCCGGTGGCAAAAATCTCGCAACCACGCCATGCTTTTCTTTTTGATTTTTCGCGGCACCTCGTTGTTCACCGACGACAGTGTGCCTAACTCGATGTCCCCAGTCATGGCCACCCCACGAAACACCGTGACGACATCGGTCTCGGAATGTTTAGGGGCTTTGACAAGCCACACTGGTTCGCCACCGATATGCAACAACAGGTCTCCGGAGACGGTTGATGGGCAAATGAACTTTGCGTCCGGAAAAGCTTCGCCCAAAGCGTCCCACACGTCGGGGTCGAGGTGGTCCTCGTGGCAGTGTGACGCCGTCACGAAAACGAGTGTAGACCCAGCAACGTCCAGTGCTGATTCCACGTCCTCAATGGAAAGCCCCGGCGGGATTTCAAGCAATAAGGCTTCCCCGTTGTTGGCGAGCAACCAACTGCCGACATCGTCGGGCGCGGCATCGGGGAACGCGCCGAGTAGTGTCCATCCGTCGAAGTGCGGGATGTTCATGGGCTTGCATCGGCTGCGTCGTCGTCGTACCCGATCAGCACGTCGGCCCGGATGCCGTCCCCGACGACCGCACGGGTGAAGATGTCCGGGATGATTGGTTCCATCCCGGCGTGCAGCTTGCGAGAATCAATGTAATCTTGTTCGGTAATAACCCCGTAATTCGGGTCGTCTTCTGGGTTGACGAAGGTCATAGCAGTTTCTCCGTTTCAAGAAATTTGTGGCAATTGGGGAACGCGAATTTGACCGCCTCTTCGCCCTTCTCGTGGAGGACGCGATATAGCTCAGCGAATCCCTCGGATGGGCTGAACAGGGCGTATTTCGCCAGGGATATCTTTGGATTCATTATATCTTTTTGATAGGTCACGTGCCACGCATCTTTGTCCGAATAGAACCCGTCTTTGTCCACGGTGTGGCCGATTTCGTGGGCGTATGTTCCAACCGTCGCTGCTAGTTACACAATCCCCTCGGCGATCATCATGCCGATGGTGGTCTCCATTGCTTGCACGGTGTTGGCGATGTCGTCTGCGGTGTGTTCGCAACTGGTCATGCCGGCGTTGCCCCACCAGTCGATGCCGTGGAGTAGCATCCCTTGGCGCATGGCGTGGATTTGCTTCATGTTCTTTGGGCCGTCGAGGTCGTTCAGGTGGCCGCCGAAGGGGATGAGGCCGTCGTTGCCGGTGACTTCCGGGCGCGGTCGGTCGCCGTAGTAGTTCGACAGCACGCGGATCATGCTGAAATCACAATAAGCGACCCACGGCCACTTGTGTGACGCGAACATCGCGTTGAGTTGGTTGCGTAAATTGCGGGCCGCTTCGTTGGCCAAGCGAGACGGTTCCCCGGTGGCGATGCGTTTGAGTGTGGCCACACCT
>JANLRE010001034.1:0-1045 GCA_031368205.1 Fimbriiglobus sp.
CCCTACAAGCAGTCGTCGCAGATTTTCCTCGGGAACGGCAAGGCGAATTTTCGGGAAGTGTCCGCGACGGCCGGCTCCTACTTCCAAGAAAAAGGCGTCGCCAGGGGTTTGGCCGTCGGGGATTACAACAACGACGGCCGCCCCGATCTGGTGTTCAGCCACGTGGGCGGGCCTGTCAAACTCCTTCGCAACGGCACCCCCACGACGAACCACTGGATCCGCTTCGATCTGATCGGGGACGGGAAACCGAGCAACCGCAACGCGATCGGGGCGAAAGTCGTTGTGGACGTGGCCGGTCGGAAACTGACCCGCTGGGTCCACGGCGGCGGGAGCTTTCTGTCCGCCTCGGACCGTCGCGTTTTAGTGGGTCTTGGTGACGCTACCCAAGCCGACAAGGTGACGGTGACTTGGCCGTCCGGTCGAACACAGTTCTGGACCAATCTCGCCGGCTCCAAAGGGTGGCGAATTACGGAAGGCATTGACCAAGCGGACCCAGTTGTTGCTGGTCAGTAATGGAACCAATCGTGACGTGACCTGTCCGCACGGATCGAACCAGGTCGGATTTGAAGTTGGCATCGGGCGGACTGTGTTTCTGACATCACTCTCTTGAAGGTGGATCTTTTATGCGTATGCGTTTTGTCCTCGCAGGCTTGGCAATCGTCACGGCACTCACGATGCAAGGCTGCGGTGGCGGCGGGGTCGCGGTTAGCGGGAAAGTCGTCAACGGCGACAAGCCTTATTCAACCGAAGAACTCGGCGACATGACCATCACTATGGCCGGCGGAGCCGGCAAAGCGTACACCGCCAAGGTCCAACCCGACGGCACGTTCAAAGTCGATGCGGAAGCGGGTGGGGTTGCCGCCGGGAGCTACAAAGTGTCGTTCACCCAATACCCCTCGAAGGCCGAGATGGCAAAATTGAAAGGCCCGCCAACCCCGAAAACGAAAGAGACCAGCGTGTCCTGGGATGTCACCACCGTGAAAGGTGATTTCACACTGGATGTCTCGAAGGCGAAGTGATTTCGCGCCGGATGACGGTCTCGGTC
>JANLRE010001055.1:0-9522 GCA_031368205.1 Fimbriiglobus sp.
TGCCGGACACGGGCCTGACGGACAAAGTGTTTGAAGTGAAGTGAACACGCCCAGGAGATGACAATGACCGTACCGAACCGGACGCCCGAAGCAGCGACGAAAGTAATCAAGTTCCACGCTAGCCTGAACGTCTCCGACCTCGCCAAGTCGATCGAGTTTTACTCGGCGTTGCTCGGGGCCGACCCGGTGAAGTCGTACCCGGATTACGCCAAGTTCGAGATCGACGTTCCACCCTTAGTGTTGTCCCTCAAGCCCAAGCGAGCCTGTGCGGGCGGCCCGCTCAACCACCTCGGCTTGCGTCTCACGAGCGTCGAAGAACTGCAGGTGATCCACCAGCGCATGAAAGCCGTCGGCGCCCGAATCGGCGAGCAAGACGACGTGAAGTGTTGTTACGCACGACAAACCAAGCTGTGGATTACCGACCCCGACGAGACGCTGTGGGAAGTTTACGTACTGCACGACGACGTTCCGGATTGGGGCGAGAAGCACAAAAAAGTGAAGCTGTTGGCGGCGCCGTTCAAGGCGTTCGGCGTTCGCGGCGTCGTCCGCCGGTGGTGGAACAATCGCTACGGCGAACGGCCCACGCACATGCAACACCCGGAAATGGTCGAGTCGAAATCGCCAATCCCCGCCGATGCGTGCCCCGTTACCAAGTCGTGACCTAACCTAATGCCCATGCCACTAACACCAATTAGTACCGAGTCAATAAACCGCCATGCGGCGGCGATTCGGTATTGGCTTGGCCTGCCGTTTAGGTGGGCTTACCAAGCGATCCACAACAGCCACGGCATCGTGCGGGTGCTTGACATCACCAAGTTACGACCCCTGCCAGCGGGGCTGGTCGGCCTCGACCACCCGTGGGTCACCGGGCTAAACCCGAGTACGGGCAAGCCGGTCTGGCACGAAAACGTGATCTACCGGACGCCTCGGAAGGCGAACGCGAACGGCTTGGCCGATGACGACGTGGTGCTGACCGCGACCGGGAAGTTCCTCGCCGAGCGCGTGCGACAGTCCGCTGTCACGCCCGAATTGCCGATCGGCCCCAAGCGACGAATGCCGCACGGTATCAACTACATTCACGGTGCATCACACTACAACAGCGGAATTATTCTGTTCACGGATTTCAGCGACGGGTACCAACACATCACCAACCCGAACTTCCGCCGCGAGCTACACCGATTTGTCCAAACCGAACAACGGGAAGTGTTGTTCCTGTTCCGCACCCGCGAGTACCGCCCTCGGGATTACGCCTACTTTTCATGCTGTATGCGGGCGGTGTTCCCGTGGTTTTGTAACCCAAACGGGCCACAAGACAACGTTCTCTGGGGCAACGCCGCACCCTTTCCCGCCGCGAATTTAATCACCGGACACTGGATGAAGGATGTCTATACTTTGAAGCAACCCGGCGGCGCGGAACGTGTGATCAGACCGCCCATCCAATCCGGTGCCTACTTTCAGGATGGTCAATACAACAGTGGTCGAGATGGCGCCGTCTGGACTGAGAAACTGCTCGCGTGGGCTACCCATTTGCGGGTGCGATTACGCGGCGCAAAAGGCGGCATGTACTTCGTCGATCGGCGCACGGTCTACGCCGATCAGATCGAGAACCGACACATACGCGGCATCGTGGATCGACCCATCGCCCGCATTTGAAAACGATGGGTTGGTTTCGGATTGGAGGAACTACTTGTTCGACGCCCGCATCCGACCGATCATTGATCCGCCATTCAACGCGGTTGCCAAAGTGTTTGCGAAATTCCGCGTGGGTGCGAACGCGATCACGCTCGGCGGATTCGGACTTGGCATGATGGCGTGCGGGGCGATTGCCTTTCAAGAATACACAGCCGCACTGATTTTGATCGTGTTGAACCGGGTCGCCGACGGTCTCGATGGCGCGGTTGCGCGCCGCACCGGATCGACGGACGTGGGTGGCTATCTGGACATTGTGTTGGACATGATCTTCTACTCCGGCGTGCCCTTTGCGTTCGCGGTCAGCCGCCCGGAGTTCGCACTTCCAGCGGGCTTCTTGATCTACAGTTTTGTAGGAACCGGCGGCTCGTTCCTGGCCTACGCCACGATTGCCGCCAAACGCGGGTTACAAACCGAAAGTCGCGGAAAGAAGGCGTTTTACTACGCGGCGGGCCTGATGGAAGGAGCCGAGACGATTGTCTTCTTCATCCTGTTCTGCCTACTCCCCGACCACTTCCCCGTTCTCGCTTGGGTGTTCGGTGGGTTGTGTTGGTTGACGACAACCGCAAGAATAATCGCCGGCGTGATTGCCTTCCGAGAACCGCATTCAGGGCCATCATCATGAATCCCGTTACCCGTCGGACGTTCCTTGCGGCGAGCCTGGGCGCTGCGGTCGGTTGCGGAAACCGGGCACCGAAAACCGGCCCGTCCACCGGCCAAGAACTCCGCGTGTTCGTCTACGCCGGTGGGCATGAAAAGACGATGCGCGAGGTCTTCGTCCCCCGATTTGAGGCCACAACAGGTGCCACGGTCACGCTGTTCCCCGGCTGGTGGGACGGCATTCCCAAGTTGAAGACCGCCCCCGCGAACGACCCGCCGTTCGACCTGATGATAACGGACGCCACCCAGGGTTACCCCGCCGCGAAGGACGGGCTGTTCGCACAGATTGACCTGAACAACGTGCCGAACCACACGTCACTGGCTGCCGCAGCGCTGGAGCCGTGGGTCTTCCGCGACCGCGTCGGGGTGCCGTACCCCGATTCGGTGATGACGCTTGCGTATCACAAGAAGTTGATGCCGGAACCACCGACCCGTTGGGCCGATCTGCTGCGAACGGACATCGCTGGAAAGCTCGGGCTGTACAACCACTTCTACATGAGCTTGTTCACGTTCGCCGCAATTCTTGCCGACGAGAATGGCAAAGCGGGCACTGCCCACGCATTGATCCGCGATAACATTGACGAAGTATTTCGGTTCGCGCGGGAACATCGACAACGGGTGAAACTGTGGTGGCCGACTTCGACTGACATGATCCTGTCACTCCATGACAAGACGGTGTCAGCAGGAAACATGCACAGCCCGGAGTACCTCCAAGCCCTGCGCGAGAAGCCGGAATTGGGTGCGATTGTTCCCGCCCAAGACCGCGCGATGGTGCAAGTTTTTTGGGCAATCCCGGCGGGGACAAAGTACAAAGAGCTAGCCGAAGCCGCGATCGACTTTCTATTTAGCGACGAGATTCAACTGGAATTTGCCCGACGGGGAATGGCCACGGCTCGCCAAGACACGGCCGCGAAAATGGCGGACGAAGACCCGCTGTGGAAGTCGCTCTACCCGCACACACCCGACCAGTTCCGCACACTGAAGTACTACCCCTACGATGTCTACGCCAGCCAATGGGACCAACTCGCCGACCGCTGGGACCGGACAATCCTCCGTGGCAACTGATGCAGTCCGCTTCGACGGCGTCACGTTTCGCTATGGCCAAACTGCGGTCGTGCGTGATGTCTCGTTCGCGGTGCCGAAGGGGTCGTTCCTCACGCTGCTAGGGCCATCGGGGTGTGGGAAAACGACGCTTTTGAAGTTGATCGGCGGCTACCTGGCACCTGCTGCGGGACGGCTATTTCTCGGCGGTCAGGATGCCACGGGCCGCCCGCCCGAACGCCGCAACATCGGCATGGTCTTTCAGAACTACGCATTATTTCCACACCTCTCCGCACGAAAGAACGTCGCGTTCGGTTTGGAAGTGCGCGGTGTGCCGGTCACGGAATGCAACCGACGTGTTGATGATGTTCTCGATCGCGTCGGGTTAGCACCAGCAGAACGCGACCGCTACCCCGCGCAACTATCCGGCGGCCAACAACAGCGTGTCGCTCTGGCGCGAGCTTTGGCGTTTACCCCGGACGTGTTGTTGCTGGATGAACCGCTGGCTAACCTCGATCGGCACTTGCGGGAACAACTGCGGGCCGAACTGCGGCGAGTCCACGAGACCACGGGCGTCACGACAATCATGGTCACCCACGACCAGGACGAGGCATTGGCGGTCTCCGATTTAGTCGGTGTCATGCACGCGGGGCGGTTGCTCCAACTCGGTACGCCACAAGATGTGTATCACCACCCCCGGACGCCGTTCGTCGCCCGCTTTCTGGGTGCCGCGAATTTACTGGACGGAACACTTCTGAACGCGCGGCCCGGCTCCGTGATGATGATTCGGCCCGAACGGGTGACGCTCGACGGCCCCTTTCCTGGGACGGTCACGGGCGTGAGTTTTCACGGGTCGGACCGTTGCGCTGTGGTGCAATGCGAGCGATTCAAACTGCAAATCCGCTGCCGTGCGTCGGAGAAACTGGCTGTCGGCGCTCGCGTCAACCTTGGAATTTCCCCGAACGATTGCTGGGAAATCCCCGAACCGGACGCGGCATCGTGACCCGTCGCACCACGCCCTACCTGCTCTCGACTCTGGCACTGGTTCTCGTCGCCGGTCTAGTCCTCGGCCCGGTGATTTTGCTCGTGCGCATGAGCCTGTTTGAACCCGCGACGGGTCGCGGGTTCTACACGTCAGACACATTCACCACAGCGAATTACATGGTTCTTCTCGAACGAGATAGCTTGAAACTGTTCGCCTTCACGGGTGGATTCGGTCTGGTGGTGGCGGTGGTCACCGTCTTCATCGGCTACCCGGTTGCGCTGTTCGTTCGGTCACTGACACCGCGTTGGCAGTCGTTCGCATTGGCCCTGGTATTGATTCCGAAAACGGCGGGCGTATTGGCCACGTTGTTCGGCCTGCAACGAATGTTGCCACGCGGACTGTTCGCCGCCATCGCCGCCGAGGTGTACTTGATCCTGCCGTATGCCGTCTTGGTTCTACTCGTTCAACTGCGGAGTATAGACACGACATTGGTTGCGGCTGCTCACGGCCTTGGTGCGAGTCGGTGGCAAGCGTTTCGGCGGATCACGTTACCCTTATCACAACCCGGTCTGATTCTCGCTGCGGAACTGGGTCTCATCTGGGGACTGAGTGCATTCTTGGGGCCACTGTTTCTGGGCGGGCCGGACGAAATTACGCTTTCTGTGGAAGTTCATCGCCAAGCTTTTGAATACGGTCGCTGGCCCCGCGCTGCGGCAGGTGCGGTGAGTTTGCTAGTCTTGATCGGTGGGGTACTTGGAGCGTTATTCTTGTTGCGGAGACGCCAACGATGAAACGGAGTCCGCTGTCGTTACTACTAGGATGGGCAATTATTTTCGGGTTGCTAGCACCTGTGCTTCACACGATGTGGGTCTCCTTCTCGCCCGATTCGTTTCTCACGCCGCCGACTGGCGAATGGTCCGGACGGTGGTATCGCGCGTTCTTTGAAGATCGCCGGTGGGTCGCCGCATTGCTTCGGAGCCAAGTGGTGGCTGTGCTGGCCGCCGTCGTCAGCGTGGTGGCAGCAGGGCCGATTGCTTTTGCGGTGAATGCCAGTGAATTCTACGGACGACGCTTGATCGTGATCTTGGTTTTGCTTCCCGCATGTGTTCCCGTGGCCGCGTTGGGGATGGGAATCCTCTCGCTGTTTTATGTGACAGGTTTGTGGGGCACGATTGGCGGCTTGGTACTCGTCCACGCGGCACTGGGTCTACCCGTCGCCTTTCTGATTATTCGCAGCCATCTCACACCCGCACTGCACGAATACCAATTGGCGGCACGCGGGCTGGGGGCGAATTCATGGCAAATCGCACGGCGAATTCTGATCCCGCTCCTCCGCCCGGCCCTCGTCGCGGCAAGCGTGGCGGTCTTTGTGTTATCGCTCAACGAATCCTTGGTGACTTTGTTCTTAACGACGCCGAACACCGAAACTTTACCCGCGATCGTCTGGCCGCAATTGCGATACTCCCCCACGCCGATGGTCGCGGTGGCGTCTTGCATCACCGCGATCATCGGCGCAACGGGGGTGGTCATCGTGTTCCGGACAGTTGTTGCAAACCGTGTTGAATGATGACGGGGACTGCCGCCGTGCCGCGCGGGAAGATCAGCACTTCTGCCGAAGGCGCATCAATGATTGATTCGGCGGCACAGTACGTGGCGTCGGCGGAAAACCCGGCGATCACCACCACGGAATACTTCGCGTCAATCGGGTTCACACCCGCCGCCACAATCGCCGTCCGTTCGTGTGCGTAAACCTTCTCATTCACCGTCGCAGAATCTTGGCCGAACGTGACGGAGAACGCCTTCACAAACCGCTTGGTCACCGAGTTGGCAACCGGGCGACCGATCAACACGACGTGCTTACCCTTCAGCATTTCGTCCGTGGCGTCTTGATCCGCAACGATCGGAATCACGATGTTCGACCACTTGACACGTACCGCCGACTGCAACAGTTCCGCCGCTGCCTTGTTGCCGACTTTGTCGGATTGGGTGCCGTACACAATCACCGTCTCGTCTGGATGACGCACCCACCCGACGACGCTGACGGCACGTCCCGCGACACTCGGCGGTTGCCAGCGACCCAAGAATTCGGCCACGTCTTTTCCGCTGGCTTTGCCAACCGCTGCTGTAAAGTCCGCGATGGTGATTTGCTTCCCAGCATGGGCGCGGCCAAACTCGTCCATCGAATCACCGAACTTGTCGGCCCCGATCCATCCCCGCAACGCCGCGAACACCAGCACGCCGTAGTGAGCTTGCTCCGTGTGCCAGCGGTCGCGGTCCAACTCCTGTGTCAACAGGCTGACACTGGGTTTCGAGTGATCGGACTTCAGCCAACTTGGTTGCTGAACTTTCGCAGCCAAGTACGTCGCTTGGTTCTGAAAGAGTGCCAACTGGACCCGTTCGGTGTCGGCGGGTGTCATCGTTCCGTCACTCTTTTCGCGCAGTGCATTTTCCAACGCGATCACTCGTTCATACCCCGCGAACCCGGCGGTCAACCAAACGTCGGCGTCCGATTTGGGCAACAAACTACCTTGCCACGCGGGCACCGTGTGGGGGTCGGTCGGGCGTTCCGGAATCTTGTCCACGAAGTCCGCAACGGCAACCTGTTCTGCCTTCGCGGGGGCCACAGTCGTGATGACCGTCCAGTCGTTCGGCACGAAATCTCGGACCTCGTGATACTTGTTGTTTTCCTTCACCGAGACTTCCCACACGCGGCCGTAGGGCGGGCCGAACAAGGCATGAGAATCCAGCCGCTTCGCCATGTCCGATGTCGTCACTTTCGCATCCAACGAGGAGTGGGCGGCGAGGGGTGGCGTTGCAAACGCACGCTTGCCGAAGGCCGCGTCCACCTTGCCGCGGTTTTGGTCGTAGAGCTTCAACCACGCCTTATCCCGGTCGCTGGGCCGCCAGCTTAAATCCTGTGGACGGCCTTGAAGCCCCGGCATCGTGTCGATCCGGACGGCCAAATCTTTCGTGTTATTACAGCCCCAATAGAACCCTTCGGTTCCCGGCAGAAGCCATTCGTTCTTGGAACTCCGCCACATTTTGGTTGTCGTGGTGCCGAGTTCCAGCATCGCAATTTCGTTGGTGTTGGCGTCCCCGATTAGCCACTCGTTCGTGTACAGGCCGTTGTTCTTTTCGCCCAGGATTTTCGCCACGTCGTCGATGGTGTTGCCGTACTGCATGGCCTTGCGACAACGGGCTGTCAGTGGGACGCCGTCGGGGTTGAACCGCGTTTGGGCGATGGTGGTTTCGGTCAGAATGATCCCTGCGGAGTTGAGGTAATAATCCTGCGCCGACCAGATGGCCCCTGGGAAGCCTTGCATGACGACCCGGTTCCCCTTGGTCGGCTTCACGTCGATCCAGACGTTGGTATCGAGGGCGTTCGCCAGCCCGGACATGGTGATGTGGCCAATCACGAGTTTGCCGTCCGTCGTGGCCGGACCAGTGGCAGCGAACGCGGAGCAGTGGTCCTTAGCTGGTGCGGCAACCGGCTTCGCGGCGGCCTTGGGGAACTTGACCCCTTCAAGGCCAGTCGGTAACGCCTCCAGTGCGTGATCGAGCGTCTCATACTCCATTTGGACGTTGATGCACACGATGTCCAGGAGGTCCAGTGGCCGACCATCGAACGTCGCCCCGCCTGCTGATGCGCCGTCGGCAATGCCTTGCATTTCGTCCAAGTGTTCGCGGTCAAACTTGCGAAGAAACGCCGCGTTCACGACCGTTCGGGTGAGCTTCCAACCGTCGTTGGGTGCCGCCTTACTTTGCTGCGCGGCCAAGCTCCGGACGTAGTTACCGATCTCCGTGGCGAGCAGTTTCCCGTGCTGGTATCCGCGCGGATAAGCATCGCCTTCAATGTGGATGACCGTCCACCCCGCTTGCGGGTAACGGTAAGCAGGACCGTGGCGACGGACCGATGCCGGGTCCGGGATAAACGTGTTGGCAGCAACAATAGGCATCGTCAACATTAGACCGATGCCTACGAGTAAATAACGTTGCATGAGGTGTCCTGGGTAATGTGCGGAGAGTGTGCGTGTATTTTGCCAGCGAAGTGGGGCGGTGTCCAGTGTGTTCCCACGATGCGACGAGTGAAGTTGCTACGGCCGGGACATCCCCACGAAGCTGCCGTCGTTGTCGCGGGAGAGTGCCCACAGGAAAGCCCCGACTTCGGGGCTTTCAAAGTAGAAGCCGATCGAGTTGATGCGGACACGCGCCGAGGTGCTTGGGCGATTCCAGCCGGTTTTTAACGAGGTGAGCATGTGCTTAGAGAGGCGCTCCGTGCGTTCGGTGTTGCTGGCCGTGCGCTCTTGTTCGGGGGTCAGTCCGACGCCACTCGTGGGGAGGCCGTCGCTGAACAGGTAAATCGTGTCGAGGCCCGACGGTCGCGCTTTGAACGCGAGGTCGAAGGCTTCGTACATGTTGGTGTCCCCCTCGGGGTTCACTTTTTTTAGTGCCGCCATCACTTGCTTGACGGACGTTTCCCCCAGATAGGGTTGCCACTCCCCGCTGCCGATGAGGTGTTCGGCTTTGCGGGAAAAGATGATGATTTGGTACTTCTCCAACTCCGCGATGCTCCGCATCACTTTGGCAACGGTCTCGATCACCGTCGGCCACTTGTCCGGCGCGGGAGTCTTGTCGTCGATTAGCTTCATGCTGCCGGAAATGTCCACGATAAATACGACCCGCCGACCCGTCATCGCAATGCCGGCGAAGCGGGATTCGGTGTCGGCTTTCAAGTGGTCGAACTTGTCCGCCAGCTTCGCCTTTTGGCCCTGCAAGTCAATAATCATTGCCTTGGCACTCGCCAACTCGTCACTCGCTTTCCGCATTGCACTGAGTGAAGAATTCGCATCTTGGGCCTCCTTCGTGACGGCGCGCATCTTGGCGTCGAGGTCGTTGAGTTGCTCGTCCGCCTTCGTGGCTTTCAACGCCATCTCGTCTCGTTCACGCTGTTTCTGCCGCAGCAGTTTGTTCAGTTCGTCCGACGATTGCGTCGCGGTGTTGAGCTTCGTGGCCAGATCCTTCACGTCCTTCTGTTTGCGCAACAGCAGGTCATCCTGCTCCTGGCTTTTGGCGAGCGACTTGGCCAGCTTGTCTTGCGTGTCGTTCAACGTCGTCGTGGCGGACACGAGTTGCTTGGCGGTGTCGTC
>JANLRE010000334.1:0-10279 GCA_031368205.1 Fimbriiglobus sp.
CATGACCGAGGATGATTTTGCCATCCACCGTGTCAGTCGGCATCGCTTCCCAACCCCGAGCTAATCGAGCATCGAGTAATTCATCCGCAGTCGGCAAATGATCCCAAACGGCGACCGCCGTCACGACACCAAATCAAGTGCAGTCGTAAACAATCCAGCACCCCGGTGGATACGGAAACACCACGTCATGACTGAATTCGTCTTGCGCAATTGCATCAAGGGGCGCGAACAATGGCGACATACCTAATAGCCAATCGAGTGCGTGTTTGATGGAGGTGTGTCGTTCGACAATTGAGGTCAGTTCGGAAAACCGATTCGCGTCAAGCTGAGCGCGGTTTTCGATTGGAAATGTGGCCATGTTCGTTATTCTCCGTCATCCGACTTCCGACGATTGCTAAACCAAATCACCAGAACGATGACTGTAAATACGACCGAGACAAACCCCAAAATAATCAGAATTCCAAAGCTCATCATGTGTTCTCCTCGCTTGCTCCGTGTCAGCGTACACGAAATTTCACGGTCTTGCGAACGGATCGCCACCGTTCTCGATTGGGATCAACGATCTCAATCGTCAGGATGTAAAGTCCCGGTTTACTCGGGACGGCGAAGCGAAGCGTGTGGTGATAATCGCGCTTGGGACTGAGGGTAAACTCGTGGACGGGTTTCGAGATGAGGCGATTGCGGTCAAGCGGGTCAGCCGAGTTATCGACGACATCTCGGATGCGACATTCGCAATTCAAGATCGTCGAGTAGCCGTCGCCTTCCGTCGGAGAAATCGTGGGCACCGAGGGGGCATTCCCAATCTCGATGTAAAGGTCGGCGAGGTCGTTCGGCTTGTACGCATAGCCTTCCGGCAGGGGTTGGTAGTGGCCAAACTCGGGGGCGGTGGTGCGACAAAAAACGACCTTATCAATCGACAGCGACGCCTTCCCGGACAGGGCACGAATCGGTAATTGCAATTGATCCAACAACTCGCCGACCTCGGTCGGCCCAGCGCGATTCCAGTTCATCTGCGAGGCATGCACAATCGCCGGGATCAGTTGCAACATCAACTCTTGATTCGGCGGATCGAGCGCCTTCAAATGCTCGATGGCTAATTCCGGTTGCTTGTCCAGGTAGGCCCGTACTGCCGCAACCAAGGGTGGGTCCGGCGGCAACGTCGGCGTGATGACGATTGGTCCAGGCGGTTGGGATTCATTCGGAAGAGTCGGATCGTTTGACATCGGCACGACGAGCGGAGATGGCGTCTGAACCGGCGGCGGATTTTTCAAAACAGTCTGCCCCGGCGCACGGGGGAACTCGGCAAAGCTATCCTTTTTGGGAACCGGCGTGGCTGGCACAGCAGGTGCGGAAACTTTTGGCTCCAAGTTGCGATCCGAGCGCAGCCCCGAGACACAAGCCGGTAGCGCCAACGCGCTCACAGCCAGCCCGAGTAGCAAACCCCAACGGTACGCACCCATCCGGAACCTCACAGCCAATTCACCCCCGGTGAACTCTGGGCTATACCCCGCTGAATAGTCCCGGTCAAGAGCCAAGTGCGACGTGAATAAAGCAACTGCTGGCCGGGTCTGGCAAATTTTTCTGGCTCAACACTTTAAGGGTATTCGGCCCTGAAAGGGCCGTTCTGTCAGCCCAGGGCGATGCCCTGGGAACTGGGAACGGGCAATGATCTGTCTCGTTCAATCCCGATGCTCGTCCGTTCAATCCTGACTATGGCAACCGGCGTGAGTTTCCCAGGGCATGGCCCTGGGCTGATCGCGCGACCCTTTCAGGGCCGACAACCCGTTGCAGTCCGGCTGCCGGAAAAACTGGCCCCACCGTTCAGCGTATTGGAGGGGGATTTGCGGAATGCGTTGCTGCTGCTACGATACGTCGAGTGATGTAATAGCTGGTTTTCGAGTTGTACTCGCGCCTCACCCTGACTTGAGCCTGACGGTATCTCGTCCAACCGTTCCGGGCAACCTGAGGAACTCGGATGTCGTCTCCGGTCGAACCCACTCCGGCGTCGGAAACCGTGAAGGATTTGGTTCATCCGAACCATCCGGACGGCGTCGGCGCGACCGAAAAACCACCCACCATTGTCGAACCGCCGGTCGGTTCAACACCAGTTGCGGACGCACCGGGAACGAACAGAGAAAAACACAATCTTGATACGCCCGCCTATCCCGCACGGTCCGTTCGCACTCCTGTTGCACCGGGGTATGAAATCCTGGAGGAACTCGGGCGGGGCGGCATGGGTGTGGTCTACAAGGCCCGTCAAACCACACTGAACCGAATCGTGGCGATGAAGGCGGTCAAAGATGCCGACATCGCTAGCCCTGCCGAACTGTCGCGGTTCGTTGAGGAAGCCGAAGCGGTCGCGGCGATCGACCACCCCAACGTGGTCCGCGTCCACGACTACGGCGAGCATCAACGTAGTCCGTATCTGGTAATGGAGTACCTTTCCGGGGGCGCGCTCGCCGGGCAGCTCAAAGAGACCGGGCGTTTCGATCCCAACGACGCGGCAATACTCGTGGCGAAAATCGCGCAGGGCGTGCAAGCCGCCCATGCGTTGGGCATTGTTCACCGCGACCTGAAACCGCACAACATTCTGTTCGACTCCTTCGGTGAACCGAAAATCACCGACTTCGGTCTTGCTCGGCGGATGCAGAGCTATGAACGGACGATCACCGGCGCGATCATCGGCACCCCGGAATACATGGCTCCGGAGCAAGCCTGTGGGCGGGCAAAATATGCGGGCGCACCAGCGGATGTCTGGGCGCTCGGCGTCATTTTGTACGAGTGCCTCACCGGCAGGCGACCGTTCACAGCGTCCGCCGATCACCCTCGGGTTCAACAGGCCCTCGTGGTGTTTCGACAAATTGAATGTGACGCACCAATCCCACCGCGCCAGTTGGCTCCCGCTATTCCACGTGACCTTGAATTGATCTGCTTGAAGTGTTTGGAAAAAGACCCGAAGCATCGCTACGCAACGGCGGCGGCATTGGCGGACGATCTCAATCGCTTCTTGAACCATGAGCCGGTCAGCGTGCGGTCCGCCTGGTTACCGGAGCGAATCTGGAAGTGGTCCCGGCGGAACAAAACCCTGGCGGCGCTCAACGCCGTCATCGTACTCGCAACGGTCTGCTTGATTGGCCTGGGATTCTGGTTTAGTAACCGGATCGGTGAAGCCGACGGGAAGGCGGCGGCCGCCGATGCGGACCGTCGCAGTGCCCAAGATTTGGCAGCGACGCAAGCTTATTACCGCCTGCTCACCGAACTCCGCGACCGCCCGAGCCAAAATCGGCTTGGCTGGACCACGACGGGGCTGACTGGGATTCGGCAACTGGTGAGCGATGGCTTACCACCAACCGCTCGACCCGCCGAACTCCGCACCGAGGCGGCCAACTGTCTCGTCGGCGTTGATCTTGCTAAACCGCGTGCGTTGTTGAATGGAATTGATGCTTCGACACTGGCGTACCACCCGACGGGCAAGTGGATCGCGGTCGGCCAAAGCAAGGCGCAAGCCTTCATCACGTGCAACATGCTGCTAGTCGATCCGTCGTCGGGAGCCGTTGTGCAACGGTTAACGTTCGAGCCTTCGTTTCCGTTCCAACTCAAAACAAGTGTTCAGGACGGCCCGCGCAGTTCGGATGTCAGCCCCGATGGCCGGTGGTTGGTCGTCGGGACGCGAAGCGGAAGAGTCCACCAATGGGACCTCTCGGTCGAGAACCCGGTTGCCATCAGAAGTGATAGCCACACCGCCGAAGTCAAGCAGATCGTGTGTGCGGCGGACGGGTCAAGCTTTTTCACGGGTTCGGTCGATGGCACCGTCAAACGCTGGGCGTTCGCAGCCAAAACACCTACCGCGACTTGGACCGCCCCTGGCCCGATCAACACCGTGATTGCACTACACGGCGGCCGCGAGATCGCGTGCGGCACCGCCACACACCTGACACTGCTCACGGCCTCCGAGTTGGTTCCGTCGCAACCATCCCGTCCCTTTCGCATTGGACGAATCGTCGAGCTGCCCCAGACCGGATTGTGGGCAGTTGCGGACGGCCACACCATCCGGTTAGCCGATCCCCGAACGCAGGACGATCAACCGATCCGCACCCTTCGCGTTCCGGACCACGATCACGCCCACGACGAGACGGTTCGCCACGTGGCTGTTAGCCCGGATGGGACGCTTCTCGCGTCCACCGGAAGTGACGATCACGTTCGGCTTTGGGATCTCGTCGGCGGGCGGTTGCTCATCGACCTGCCGATTGATGTCGGCTTGAATGGTGCGATTGAGTGGCACCCCACGGGCCGGTCGTTCGTGCTGGCCGCGTCGGGCCGGGTACTGCACTACGACCTCACGGGACAAGAGGTCCAAGCCGTCGTGCCGCTTCCCACTGCGGTCCGTGGGGTGACGTGGTCGCCCGACGGCGCCTTCCTGGCGGGTGCGGCGGCGAACGGACATTACCATTTCGATGAGTTCCGAATCTGGGACACGGCGAAGCTCTTGCCCGGACGACTCGTTCCTCCCCGTGTCAAAAAACCGTTACCCGACGGCGTTGCCGTCCACTGTTCATCCGACGCACCCACGGCGCTCAACTTTTCGCCGGACGGGACTAAGCTCGCGCTGCGAACCCAACGTGGGGTTGCGATTTTCCAGGCCGACACCGGGCGAGAAGTCCGGTTGCTTCCTGCCAAAGGTCCGAACGGTCTGAGTTGGGCAACACCCGATCGCACCTGGGCGGCGGTGGACACGCTGCTTCAGTCGTGGAGTGTGCCGGACGGGAAACCGGCCCAGGCGTGGTCGAACAAAATGGCCGATGTCGTGACGGGCAAGGGGACGATCAAGGCGGTCGCTGCCGGGCGTGAACACGTTGTCGCGGGGTGCCGCAATGGAACGGTCAACGTGCTTCGTCAGACTGATGCAACCGTAGTCCACACCGTGGGCGGAAAGTTTTCCGTCGAATGCGTCGCCCTCTCGCCGGATGAGTCCCTTGCGGCAATGGGCAACGAAGCCGGTGAAGTCCGCGTCTTCCGTGTCCCCGGTGGTGAAATCGTCGGCCAGCTTCCCACCGCTCACCGCGAGGCCGTCACCGCAACCGTGTTCGTGACCAACCAGCTTCTGGCCACGGGTTCTCGGGATGGCACCGTTCGGTTCTGGGCCTGGGCGAACGGATCGCTCAGTGAAGTCTTCTCACTCCGAACGACGGGTTTAGTGATCGACTTGGCCGCGCCGCGGGATGGCACCCAACTTGCCGCCGCAATCGCCGGAGAACTCGGCGTGCGCGTGTGGCGTCTGGACAAGCTCCGGGAAAATCTGGTGTCCCTGGGACTCGAACCCTAACGAGATGCCAGGAGGTCGAGCAAAAATGCGGGACGTCCTTGGCCCCGTGCGGGTTACCACACCTCTGCCACCACCATCCCCGTTCTCGACACGCCCCTCGCCGCCGGAATTTGCTGGACTCCCAGGGGGTATCGCGTGTCGTCGGCGGGCCAACCCACACCACCATCGGCTGGGTGAACCGTCAAACCCGAACCCCACGTGTACCTCGAAGCCGCCCACCGCCTCCGCGTGCCGCCCACAAAGTGTGTCGTGTTTGAAGTCACCGACATCGGTCTCGAAGCCGCGAAGCGGGCCGGAATGCACGGCGTCGATGTGCGGGGGTGGCTACGATAACCTCTCTTTAACTCACGACCCACTCGATTACCTTCGCCGCATCCATCTTTTCGTTCACGCGGGTGAGCTTGTCTTTCGCGCCAGTTGCGGCATACGCGGCTTGGGGGAGTTTGCCGGTGCTGGTTCCCTTGTGGTTGTGGGAGAGGACTTCGCCGGGGGCGCACAGCCCGAGGAACGCTCCCAACCCGCCGTACTTGGTCGCGCCAGGGAGTAGCATCGGGTCGTTGATGTTTTTGATCGCCTCGAAGCGGAACTGGTTTAGGTCGGCAGCCAATTTTTTCACTTTGTCGCCCGCCATCGCCTTGGCAAGCACAGCAACCGGCCCCATCTCCGCCCAGCCGATGACGTGAATGGTTTTGATCTGCGCGTTGTGCATCAAGTTGCCGATGGCGGTGAGCGCGTCGTGGACCTGGTTCGCCACGAGCGAACGGTTGTACCCGAAGGTGAACCCGGCGTAGTCCTTGTGGGTCGTGAACGGCTTGTCCGGCGTCAGGGCGCCGACGCCCAGCGGGTCGATGCCGAGAACCGCGTAGCCTTTGTCGTGCAATGCTCTCACTTCGGGTGCCAACACGCCGTTTTGCAACAGACTGGCAATGCCCTTCGGGTGCAGCCACAGCACCGCACAACTGCAACTGAAGCCCTTCGGTATCAAGCCCATTGACGGCACCGCGTCGCCTTCCCCCTTGCGGCCCAGAATTGCCTTGTGGATTGTGAAGTTCTCTTTTTCTTCACTCGAATAGCCTTGCACCGTGACCGTACCGGCTTCGGGAATTGTACTGTTGACCATCACCCGCAACGCCGTGCCGACGACTTTGCGGAATTCGGTCAAGCTTTTTTCGTCCGTCGGGGTGAGCTTCGCCAGCTGCGCATCGGAGGCTTGGCTCATCACGTCCCGAAACTTCATCGCACCGAGTTCGTCCGTGGGGCGCGGGTGCTTCTCATCGAAGACGGAGAGTTCCGGAATCGGCACGGGCTTGAACGGCTTCTCTTCCACTGGGCCGCTACCGGCTTGCAGGTGCTTCTTGAACCACGTGTACATAAACTCGCGGCTCGGTTGGCCGTAGTTGTGCGGGAACTGTACCCAGGCTTTCGCGGCAACGTTTTCTTCGGCGCCGTACAGCTTGTAGAGTTGCCGAAGCTCCGGGAAACCTTTCGTCATAATCTCCTTGGTCCAGTCGTTGGCACCCGACATCGCTTGTGGCTTCGGGGCGAACACCCCGGCGAGTTCGATGTTGCCGGTGCGGACGCGCAGGTAACTACAGTTTTCGCACACGCAGCCGCCTTGCATCGCGGTCGAAACCATCACCGCCGGGAACGCCGCCGCGATGCGGTCGTCAATCGCGGCGAGTAGGAACGTCTGGGTGCCACCACCGCTCGCCCCGGTGATGCCGATTTTCTTCACGTCCACATCAGGAAGTTCACAAAGAAAATCGAGCGACCGGACGCTGTTCCAGGTTTGCAACCCCATCAAACTTTGCAGCCGCAATTCCCCTTCGACATCGGCGAAGCCTTCCGGGTGCGGTACGCCGGAACGGGCGATGTGCGGAATCGCGGTGCTATCGGCGTACCCGATCATGTCGTATTGAAAAACCACAAACCCCATTCTCGCCAACGATGCGGGCAGGATCTGAATTAAGAACCGCGCGCGGTCGATGTCCGACTCTTCACCACGTTTGATCGCTGCTTGTGCGGCCGCTTCCCCCGCGTCGTGAAACCGCCCGTTCGCAAAGTGACCGTGCGCGAATAGCACGGCAGGCCGCTTCTGCGTGGCTTCTCCCGTCGGTCGATACAAGTTGCCACAAACGTAGTGCCCCGGCGTGCTAGCGAAGAAGACTTTTTCAACGGTGTAACCGTCCCGTTCGATCTTGCCGTGGATCACCGGCTTCAGCGGCGTGCGCTCCGGCATCGGCCACAGGCCGTTCGCCACGAGGACTTGTTCCCGCACTTCCTGGCGCCGCTTGGTCCACTCTTCCAGCGTCTTCGGCGGGGTGAACGGGAAGTAATCGTTGAGCGTTTTCGGCTTGCCCAGCCGGGTATCGGCGGCGATGGTTTTCTCATCCGCCCACGAAAGGTTCACACAAAGTGGCACAACAGAAGCAGCCGAAAGATGCATCATTTCGCGGCGGGAGAGCATGACGAGACTCCAAGAGTGGCAAGCAGGTAGACCACGAGAGTACGGTGGCGAACGAGTGGAGTCAACTGTTCTCGGGGGAGCGCAATTTCTTTCGTGTGCTTTGGAGATGTACGGTTGCTTCTTAGCCCGACGCGCTAGCGAGGGGTTCTATCAGTATCCCTCGCTGGCGCGTCGGGCTAACAAGCAACTGGCTACCCTAATCCACATACGGATCGGCGCCGAGGTCTTGGAGCAGTTCTTGGCGTTGTTTGTCGTAGTGCATCAGGTCGAGGCGTTGCTTGTAGTGCTTGGCTTCGATGCGGCGTTGGGCCTTTTTGAACAGGCGGCGGAACATGCCCCACGGGCGGTTCGATCCGCTTTTACCGAGTTGATCGAGTGATTGCTGTTTCTTCGCCCCGAGACCTTCGAGCAGTTGATCTTCAAGGCTTAAGTAAAATTGCGCGGTTCCGGGGTCGCCTTGCCGACCGGCACGACCGGCGAGTTGGCGGTCGATTCGTTCGGCTTCGTGGCGGTCGGTCCCGATGACGTGCAACCCGCCCGCGTCGGCCACGCCAATGCCGAGCTTGATGTCGGTCCCGCGACCAGCCATATTCGTAGCCACGGTGATTTTCCCGCGCTGCCCGGCCTGGGCAATGATCTCGTTTTCGCGGGCGTCTTGGCGGGCGTTCAGCACCTCGTGCGGGATGCCGATTTCCCCCAGCATCTTCGAGAGCCGTTCAGATTTATCGACGGAGCGTGTCCCGATCAGCACGGGGCGACCGGCTTTGTTCATTTCCTCGATCTGCTTGACAACGGCGAGGAACTTTGCTTGTTCGGTCGGGTACACCGCGTCGGTGAATTGCACCCGCTTGATCGGGCGGTTCGTGGGGACTTTCGACACCCAGCGACGGTAGACGCGCCGCAACTCCCAGAAGTTCGGCATCAACGTTCCGCTCATCCCCGCTAGTTTTTTGTACAGCCGGTAAAAGTTCTGGTACGTGATCTGCGCGGCGTGGTCGGATTGCATCGTGATCTGCACGTGTTCTTTCGCTTCGACTGCTTGGTGCAAGCCGTCGCGCCAGTGCCGATCCGGCATCGGCCGGCCCGTCGATTCGTCGATGATGACGATCTTGTTTTCCTTGTTCACCATGTAGTGGTGGTCGCGGGAAAAACGGTGGTAGGCGTGCAGGGCTTTCTCGATCGACTCGATGAGTTTGTCCATCGCCGTCGCGTGTTCGCCGCTCGGCGGGTTGGAGTAGCGGACCATGTACCGGCCCGCGTCGAGCAGTTCGATTTTGTCCTTCTTCATGTCGAGTCGGAAGTGTTCATCGCGGACCATTTGCGTGGCCACCTTGTCGGCCCACAGGTAAACAACTTGCTCTTCCGGGGACGCGGGGCGGGTGGGGTTGGCGATGATGAGTGGTGTTCGGGCTTCATCGACGAAGATACTGTCGGCTTCGTCCACGATGGCGTAGTGCAATTCCCGTTGCACCCGGTTGTCCATTTTGTCACCGCCGCCGAACCACGGCGCCCAGAACGGCGCCGCTGCCGCGGTGCCCCCGCGCACTTTCAAGCGGTCCCGCAAGAAGTCGAACCCGAACTCGCTCGCGGTGCCGTAGGTGATGTCGCACTTGTACATTTCCGTGCGAGGCGCGTCTTCCTGCTTTTGTTGAATGCACCCGACGGTCATCCCGAGCAACGTGTAGACCGGCCCCATGTCCTCCGCGTCCCGCTTTGCTAGGTAGTCGTTCACCGTCGTGACGTGAACACCCTTGCCGGACAGCGCGTTCAAATACGTTGGCGCGGCGGCACAGAGGGTTTTGCCTTCCCCGGTGGCGAGTTCCACCAACCCGCCGTAGTGCATGATGATGCCAGCAGCGAGTTGCACGTCGAACGGTTGATAGCCGTGAATGCGGCGAATTGCGGAGCACACCAACCCGAACGCTTCCGGGATCAGTTTGTCGATATTGGTGCCGCCCTTGGCCCGCCCCCGAAGCTTCATGCTCGTGGCGCGGATGTCGTCATCGTTCAGCGTGAGGTAGATCCGTTCGTAGTACCGAATCTTGGGGACCAGCAAGGCCGCCTTGGCCAATCGCCGCTTCCAGGGCCGTTCCAAGAGACTGCGAACGCGGTTCAACGCTAACGGCCCGAGCCGCCCCGGTACGTTGGCAATCTTCGGCGCCGCGTGGACCGGCGTGAGCAGTATCGGCTGAGTCGGAGCGATTGTGGACATTGACGACATCCTCAAGAAAACCCATTTCTCTGTTCCACCACAATACCATCGACGATCGAAAAGGGGTAGCGATGTGGGGTAGAACGGGTCTGGCAAAATATTCTGCACTCCTTTTGAAACGGGTTTTCGGCCCTGAAAGGGTCGTTCGATCAGCCCAGGGCCATGCCCTGGGAACCGGGCAAAGATCCGGTTTTCGTCCCGATCACGACCGTTTATTTCCGATGGCATCAAACCAAATGAACCGACCCTTCCCGCGTTCCCAGGGCATGGCCCTGGG
>JANLRE010001089.1:0-4843 GCA_031368205.1 Fimbriiglobus sp.
CGCTTGGCTCGTGGCGGGTGTTCTCATCGTGGCCGACAGCATGATTTGGGGCGAACTGGGTGCGGCGTTTCCGGAAGCGGGCGGTTCGTACAACTTCTTGTTGCAGTGCTACGGTCGATCCAAATGGGGTCGGCTGATGGCGTTCTTGTTCGTGTGGCAAATCCTGATTAGCGGTCCGTTAGAAGTCGGCTCTGGGTTGGTCGCTGCCGCCCAGTTCTCGACCGCGATCAGTCCGGAGTACAAAGCGTTCGACGAACTCCACACGGTAAAGTTGGAATGCACCCTCACCGGCGACAAAAAACTCGGCGTCAGCTTCGGCCCCTCGCGGATGTTCGGCTTCGGTCTCGGCGTGACGATTGTGATTTTGCTCTACCGCCGTGTGACCACCCTGGGACGATTGAGCGTCGTCTTCTTGGTCGGCGTTCTCGGCATCATTGCCTGGGTTCTTTTTGAAGGTGCGATTCGATTCAATCCCGATCTCGCCTTCGATACCACGCTAAAAGAAGGGGAGCGCCCGGAGAACTTCGGCCTCGCACTGGGTGCGGGCATGGGTCTGGCGATCTACTCGTACCTGGGGTACTACAACATTTGCTACGTCGGTGGCGAGGTTCGCAACCCTGGCCGTACTATTCCCCGTGCAATCCTGGTGAGTTCCCTCGCCGTGGTCGTGCTGTTTGTACTCGTTCACCTAGCCATCACTGGTGTGGTCCCGTGGCGTGAGGCGAGCCAATCGACGGACAACCTGACGGCGGAATTCATGACGCGGGTTCATGGACCTTGGGCAGCGACACTCGTTACCATCGGGTTAGTGGGCAGTTGCTTTGCGTCCGCGTTTTCGGGCACGCTTGGCTACTCCCGCGTGCCATTCGCAGCGGCCCAGAACGGCCACTTCTTCCGCTGGTTCGCCGCGATCCATCCCGTCTACCAAATCCCGCATCGGTCACTATTACTTGTGGGTGGGTTAACCCTGGTCTGGAGTTTCTTCGGTCTCGACGCCATTATCACGGCACTCATTGCCACCCGCATTCTGGAGCAGTTCGTCGCCCAGGTCTTCGCCGTGATCCTGCTCCGCAACCTCCACCCGAATCAGCCGCGACCGTGGCGAATGTGGCTGTATCCCCTGCCGTGCATCATCGCGCTGTGCGGCTGGGGCTTCGTCTATGCCAGCACCGGCGGGCTGTTCATTGCGATTGGCGCGCTGACGCTAGCCAGCGGTGCCGTGGTGTTTTTCATCTGGGCGAAACGACGTGGCGAATGGCCATTTGCTGCTACAGTAAAGTGAGAAGTGATTTCAACCACTTCTTGTAGGTCGTGGTCGAGGAGGCTTTGGGACGAGGCCCGACATAAGGCTACCAACAGACAAACGGCTGATACTGACCCTTCAATCGTTCATGTCGGGCCTCGAAGACTCGACCACGACCTACAAGTTTGGTTGCTTCCGCCCCGCGATTTCATCGACGAATAGGTTGCGAATCTTGCGTTTGCCGATGCGATCAATAAGGCCGGGGATGAGGCGATTGACCACCATCAGAAGCTTGCCACGAGCAGTGAGGACGACTTCGGCCTTTCCAGCTTCCAGTGCATCTAATGTCGCTTTGGCAACAGCCTCTGAAGTCATCCCCCGCAAGTGGTCGAGTGGGATGCGCGCACTTCGCTCCAGCATGTTGTGGGAAAAGTTTGTTTGCGTGAGACCGGGGCTGACGACGATCACGTCGATGTCGTCTTTCGACAACTCCGCCCGAATCGCATCGCTAAACCCCTGCACCGCGAACTTGCTCGCAGAGTACAGCGAACGCGCCGGCCAAGCCCGCCGACCCAGTACGGAGGAGATGTTCACGATGGCGGGATCATTTCCGTTTTTCAACAACGGCAGGAACGTGCGGATCATCTCGACGGTGCCGAAGTAGTTCGTCTCGAAGATTTGCCGCAACGTTTCCGGTTGCGATTCCATGAAGTGGCCCGTCGCCCCGATCCCCGCGTTGTTAATCAGCACGTCCAAACCACCGAAATGATTCAACGTCGCGTCGCGCATGGCGAGTCGATCGTCAACATTCGTCACATCCCCGACGACGGTTTCGATCGTGCCACCACGCGCACGAATCTCGACCGCAAGTTGATCCAGCAACTCGGCAGAGCGGGCGGTTGCGACGACTCGGCAACCCCGTTTGGCGGCCTCGACGGCAATCGCCCGACCGATGCCTTGTGAGGCGCCCGTGACGAGCAACCGCAGACCGTGTAAACTTCGCCGCGCCATGTTTTGCTCCGCAATTGAACTCCGTGTGAATACCATAGGCACCGAGAGACGAGAACCAACCCACGAGGCGTGTCGATGGCCCGATTGAGTTTTCACAACGCGAAAGTGGTGCTACCGAACGAGATACTTCCCAACGCGGGGGTCGTCGTCATCGGGGAACACATCGCCTCGATCACGACTGACAACGCGGTGTCACCGGACTCGATTGATTTACACGGTGCCTACCTCGCCCCTGGCTTTATCGAACTGCATGTGCATGGCGGGGACGGGGCGGACTTTATGGACTTAACGCCGGAAGCGTTTCGCACGGTGGCCCGTTGCCACGCCCGACACGGCACGACTACGATGACGCCGACAAGCACGGTGGCCACTGTTGAACAGTACACACGCTTCCTAAAAATTTGTTGGGAGTTGCGCGGCCAGTTCGACGGCGGTTCGCGGATTCACGGCGGGCACTTGTACGGCCCGTATTTTTTGCGGGAGGCAAAAGGGTGTCATCCGAACGCCACGTTCTTGACACCCGAAGCGGCACAAGACGAATCGTTCCTCGAATACGCGGGTACGGGACTGACAACGTTGACCGTGGCACCGGAGTTACCCGATGCCGAACGGCTGGTTCGGACCGCTTGCGATCGCGGATTACTGGTGACGGCTGGGCATAGTTACGCGACCTTCACGGAGATGGAACGAGCCGTGACGTGGGGCGTGCGGCACGTCGATCATCTGTTTTGTGCGATGTCGGATCGGGCACGGTTGCGGCAACATCAATCCTTCCCGATGCGTGGTGGTGTCCTCGAAGCCACGCTCTATTTCGACGAGCTGACCACGGAAGTCATCGCGGACGGACACCACCTAACGGGCGACTTGTTGCGGTTGGCGTACAAGGTGAAAGGTCCGGACCGGCTGGCGTTGGTGACGGACACGATGCGGGCGGTGGATTGCCCGGACGGTGAATATTGGTTCGGCCCCCAGGAGACCGGCGAACGGGTGCGGAGACTCGGTGACATCGGGGTGACACTGGACGGAAAATCACTCGCGTCGGGAGTGATGGGTATGGACCACGGCGTCCGGACGTTCCACCGTTTGACAGGTGCGCCACTCCACGAAGTGGTCCGAATGGCGAGCCTCACGCCGGCGCGGATTCTCGGGATTGAACAGGATTACGGCAGTTTAGAAGTGGGCAAAGTGGCCGATTTCGTGGTCCTGGATGCCGCGTTGAACGTGCAACAAGTTTACATCGCCGGCCAGAAGGTCGTGTAATTCCGATGAATGTCACCACCTTTGCTGAACTGCTTTCGCCAATCGGGCAGCAAGCCTTGCTCAGGGCGGTCGAGTTTGAGCCGACGCTAGCGAAATACCCCGCCTGTTTCGATCGCCTGCGCAAAACCGTCTCTGCTGAACTCGCACGGGCAGTGCTGGACACCGTGTTGTTGCGGCAGAAAGCGATCAAGAAATTTCCGCAAGCTCACAAGCTTTACTTCACCCGCGAAGCCTACGAGATGTCGTCCGGGGCGGGTATCGCCCGCTATCGTGCAGCACGGTTTGCACCGTTCAATACTGTGGCCGACCTCTGTTGCGGGATCGGCGGGGACGCGATGGGCCTTGCGGCGACAGTCCATTCAGTCATTGCAGTCGATCACGACCCGTTACGGGTGATGATGACCCAAGCCAACCTAGCGGCAATGGGATTGCCGGCGGACTGCATCGTGGGTGATGTGCTCACGATGCCGCTGCCGAATGTGGAGGCCGCATTTGTCGATCCTAGCCGCAGGAACGGCGAGCGACGGACGCTGAACGTGAACGAATATGAACCCGCACTTGCGGCATTGATGCGACGCTGGCCGACGGGGTTTCCGCTGGCCGTGAAAGTCGCACCCGGCGTGCCGCGTGACGATCTGGTGTCACTTGATGCCGAGGTGGAGTTCATTTCGGTGGACGGCGAACTGAAAGAGTGCGTCCTCTGGTTTGGCCCGCTTGCCACGGCTAAAGTCCGGGCCACGGTGCTGCCCACGGGTGCCACATTAACAGGTGATCCGCAACAGCGTGCGGAACTCGGCGAGGTGCAAGCCATCGTGTACGACCTCGACCCGTCGATCAGCCGATCCGGGCTTGTCGGGACGTTGGCAGGTCAACTTGATGCGATTCAATTTGATCCGAACATCGCGTTCCTGACTTCGGACACCTTGCAGGCGACGCCATTTGCAACGGCATATCGGGTCGTGGAAGTGTTGCCGTTTCACGAAAAGAAGCTGGGCATGTGGTTACGTGCGAATCAAATCGGTCGGGTCACGCTCGTGAAACGGGGTTCATCTGCCGATGTGAATGAACTGATGACGAAGTGGAAACTGCGCGGGGATGTCCATCGTGACATCCTGTTGACACGAGTTGCCGGCAAGGCCGTGGCGATTGTGGCAAAGCGGATCGCGGATCGATGTGACCTAGATTTGTAGGTCGTGGGGGGGGGGGTTGGGGGGGCCCCGCACACCCAACCCCCCCGGGGCAACCGCTGTGAACAATAAGATAGTTAAAAAAAGTGGGGGCCCGCAAAAACACCAACCCCACCCACAAAAAAAAAAACAAAAACAAAAC
>JANLRE010000337.1:0-1289 GCA_031368205.1 Fimbriiglobus sp.
CCAGGGTTGAGGGCCGAAGGTCCGATACCCTGGGAACCCGCACCCAACCCCAACCGACATCCTGGGGGTGGAAGCCTCCCAGGGCGGAAGATTGCGCCCAGTGCGGAAGCGTCCCAGGGTAACGGACCTTCGGCCCGCAACCCTGGGCTAATGGAACAACCCCGTTGGGGTAGAAAACCAGCCTTCTGCAAACGTGAATAAATTATCCACCAACTTCCGTGACGCTTACCCCCGAGGTGCGGAGAAGCCCGAGCGTTTTGGGTTTGCTCTCGACAAAGGAACCGAGCGAGCCTACCATTGAATTAGTTGACGGACCAGTCCGTTAATTAACTCGAAGGGGCACGATGGCGACTCTCAGTAAACTCGGGCGGCGGAAGGATCCGTCGTTGGAAGCCCGGCGGAAGGCGGAGATTCTGGCCGTGGCCGCGAAGGTGTTCGCGGAGTGCGGCTACGCCGAGACCAACGTGGACGTGATCGCCAACCACGTGGGCGTCGGCAAGGGCACGGTTTATCGCTACTTTCCGACGAAAGAGAAACTCTTTCTCGCCACCGTCGATCAGGGGTTGGACGAGCTTTCGCACGACGTGGATAGCGTCATCGCCGATCCGACGCTCGAACCGCTCGTGAAAATGCGGCGGGTGATTCACAACTACTTCACGTTCTTCGCCCGCCGCCCGGAGATGGTCGAACTGTTCATTCAAGAACGCGCCACGTTCCGCGACCGCCACCAGCCGCGGTACTTCGCCATGAAGACGGAGAAGGATTGCGGTGACATACACGCGGTGTTCGTCGGTGAACTCATTGCGGGCGGGTGCCTCCGCGAGATGCCCACGGCGCGGTTCATGGGCGTGGTCGGCGACCTGTTGTACGGCACGATCATGACGAACTACTTAACCGGGCGGCAAGTCAACCCGGCGGACCAGGCCCACGACGTTCTCGACATCCTGTTCCACGGCATTCTCAGTGACCGGGAACGCAAACGACACGCGCGAAAATCAGCCAAGCTATTCGAGGGGAAATGATGACAAGGCATTGTCACACGCTGTTGGTTCTGGTCGGCTTCACGACAATTGTCGGGTGTACTTCTAAGGAAGAGACGCAGATCACGAGGCCACAGGAACCGACGGTCGTTGTCATCACGACGGCACCGTTGCAACTACGATCCATTCAGCGATCCGTGTCCGTCGTGGGCACGTTGGCGGGGTACGAAGAGGTGGTCATTTCGCCCAAGGTGGATGGCCGCGTGATCGCAATATTTGCGGACATCGGCGACACGGTGATTCCCGGCG
>JANLRE010001126.1:0-2533 GCA_031368205.1 Fimbriiglobus sp.
ACTGTTCACTCTTTCGCTGCCAGTCCCATCGCGTATCCATATTTTGATGTTATCCGACGAAAAGTGTTCGCCATCAAGATCAGCGGCATACTGTAAAATATCGAATTCAATTCGTTTCACAAGCTTTTTTGTGACGATACATGGAGGGAAAGGCTTGGACATTCTGAATAGTGGCATGTATGACTCACCGGGTTGGGAACGATGTCTGACTGTTCAAATATCGGTATTCGACTCGGACAACCCAGAGTGCCAGCCACAGGTTCCAGCGGCGACTATACCCATTAGTTGTGGCCAGCGTATGGATGGTCATGCAGTCATCATACACCGCCAAACGGATTGCGGCTCGGCGCTTCCAGGCCGAACTGGGGATAGATTGCGAGTGTGCGATCTATCATTGTTAAATTCGGCGGCTGCTCGTCACCGAACACATAATTCCGCTGGGTTAATTTTTCCTGTCCATCCTGCCGACTCACCAAACAGATCACTCGCTATCCCGCGCAGTATCGTCGAGGGCGGCTTCGAGGCCGCGGATGGTGTCGCGGACGTTTTCGACGGACGGGTTGATTTGCATGGCTTGTCGAAAGGCTCGCAAGGCGGCGCGGGGCTTGTTGAGTTTCAAGTAGGCTTGGCCCATTCCGGCGGCGGCGCCGAAATGGTACGGGTTGAGTCGCAACGTCACTTCACAATCGCGGACGCAACGAACGTATTCCGCCCGGCGGTAGTGGACGATCGCTCGCTGATTGAACGCTTCGGCGAAGTCCGGAGCTTCCCGGATCAGGTCGTCCAACGCCGCGAGTGTTTGGGTTAAGTCCGGCATCTGCATCGCTTGCTGGAGAAGCCAATTTTGGTCCGACGTGCCGCCGCGAAACCAAATCTCCCACAGCGAATCGGTGCAGAACTTCCGCACCAGAGTGTCATGATCCCGAAGCCCGTTGGCCAGGCACGCATTGGATCGCATGTTGCCGAGCAAGCCTAACGCCAGGGCTGCCGCGCGACGGATGGGTGTTTCGGTGGATGTCAGCATCCGTTGTAGCGTGCCTTCGTTGTACTTCGACTTCACGGCGTCCCGGAACGTCCGCATCCCTTCGAGCATCCCCGCTTGAAGCAAATCCGGGTCATCGCCGTACTGTGGCTGGGGCAGCTTGCTATAGAACTCAACGAGCAGGGGCACGGACACGGCGGATCCTCAGAAAAGCGAGGCGGTCTCGAACGGCAAATTGTAGCTCACGCTACAGGCCACAGACTACACAACGGTCGGGAATTCCCGGCAGTCCGTCCGAGGCAGCGACCATTGCCTTGAACATAAACCGTACAGTTTTCAACGACCACTCTACTACAGGGCATCACAGTCACTTTTGCTTCCTCAGCTTACCGAGTTGGCATAAGCGATTCCAATCACCATCACACGGAATCTGTACCAGTTTTACCAAATCAGCATCCACGCGCAAGGGATAAACCGTGCGAATCGGTTAGCACTTCAAATTAGAGCATCATGAGACGTATCGGGATCGCCCTGACTTTCCGGGATGGTGTGGGTTATCATCATACATAAGAGTTGGGACACGTTCGGTGAGGAGGGTCGGTCATGGGTCGTTATCGCAAGTGGCTGGTTGTGCCAGGGCTGTTACTCATCGCGTTGTGCCTCTGCACCGAAGAGAGTAATGCCCAACGGGGCGGCTTCGGCGGTGGCCCTCCGGACCCCGAACAGATGTGGGCGTTCATGTCGCAAGGCAAAGACAGCATCGACCTGAATCAAAACGCGAGAATGAAAGGAATGATCGAACGCAGCGGCGACCCCCTGCCGCCGAACGGTATCCTGACGAAAGCCCAGTTCATTGAGGGCATGCAGAAACGAAACGCAGCGGGCGGCGGGATGGGTCGTGGCGGCCCTCCCGGAATGGGCGGCCCTCAGCCTACGATCGTGGTGAACGGTGTCACTCAACCGACCCCCGGCGCGAGTGCAGGTGGCACCGATTTTATCGCCAGTCGGTTCCAGCAAGCGGACTTGAACAAGGACGGCTTCATCACGATGGACGAAGCGACCGACCGGATGAAGTCGTCGTTCCCGCAATACGACAAGAACGGCGACGGTAAAATTAGTCAGGCCGAATATGCCGCTTACATGGCGGAGCGTATGTCCGGCGGTGGGCGTGGCGGACCACCGGCGATCGGTGGTGATCCGAGTACGCAACAGCAGTTCCAGTTCAACCAACAGCAGCCGGGCGGGTTCCCTGGCTCGCCACAATTCGACACGTCCGGGGGTCGCGGTGGTCGTCAAAACCGTGAGGAAGACGACACGACGCGGGTTGCGGTCCACCGCTTCGGAAAACTGCCGAAGGAACTTCCCAGTTGGTTCGAGAAGCTTGATACCGACAAAGACGGCATGGTCGGCCTCTACGAATGGCGGCGAGGCGGCGAAGGACCAACGAGCAAGTTTGTCGAAATGGACCTGAACGGTGACGGTTACCTGACTGCTGATGAATGGATCCGTTACACCAAGATGTCGCTCGAAAAGAAAGACGACGGCGAAAGC
>JANLRE010001167.1:0-3477 GCA_031368205.1 Fimbriiglobus sp.
GTTTCCGGTCGCCGCTGTGGCGAGTGTCGTCTAGCCACTTCGTTTCCGGCCCCCAGTAGATGTCCGCGTCCGGTTCCCACGTGTCCACCCGACCCCCGGCGAACCCGAAGGTCTTGAACCCGGACGATTCGAGCGCGCAGTTGCCGGCCAAGATCATGAGGTCGGCCCATGAGATTTTCGAGCCGTACTTCTGCTTGATCGGCCAGAGCAGTCGGCGGGCCTTATCGAGGTTGGCGTTGTCCGGCCAACTGCCGACCGGGGCGAGGCGGATGATGCCCGAAGCCGCACCGCCGCGTCCGTCGGTCACACGGTACGTCCCCGCGCTGTGCCACGCCAGCCGGATGAACAGCCCCGCGTAGGTGCCGTAATCCGCCGGCCACCAGTCCTGCGACGTGGTCATCAGCTTCATGAGATCTTTTTTCACGGCATCCACGTCGAGCTTCTTGAACTCCTCGGCGTAGTTGAAGCCCTCACCCATCGGGTCGCCCTTGGGCGAGTGCGAGTGCAGAACCTGCAAGTTCAACTGGTTCGGCCACCAGTTCTTATCGCCGTAAGCCACGGCCACGGCCGGCGCAGGTTTTGGGGCCTCGTCCGCCGTGCCCATCACCGGGCATTTGGCCACGCTCGGAGCGGCACTTGCGACCGGCTTCGGCGAGGTCTGGGCGTCTGCGGAGGCCCCCGACCAGCCGATCGCCAATGCAACGAGTACACGTTTCGTCATCATTCAATTCTCCTGGAGAGATTCGGACCGGACTTCACGCCCACCAGAAATGATAGTCGGGCGGTGGTAATAGTTGAAATCAATTTGCGTGATACTTACCATAACCGTTGTCTATCGTAACCTTCATGCGAGGTGACCATCGAACTGCAACAACTTCGTTACTTCGCGGCCCTGGCGCGCCTCGGCAACTTTACGCGGGCGGCGGAAGCGTGCCATGTGTCCCAACCGACCTTGAGCCAGCAAATCGGCAAGCTTGAAGCGGAACTCGGGCAATCTCTGTTTGACCGACTCGGTCGCGGCGTCATTCTCACCGACGCAGGGCGAGCGTTGCGGGACCGGGTCGAACAAGCACTCGCACTCTTGGAAGATGCGAAGCAAAGCGTCACGGCGGATTCCAAAACCAACCGCCTCGTGGTGGCCGCCATCCCCACCGTCGCGCCGTACTTCTTGCCACAAATTTTGGTGCAGTTCATTGCCAAACACCCCACGGCTAGGATCGAAGTTCGAGAACACACCACCGAAGAGTGCCTCGCCCGATTGGCCGACGGGGAAATTGATCTCGCGGTGCTTGCCCTCCCCGTGCGGAGCGATCACCTGGCGACCGAGACGCTGTTCACGGAGGAGTTATTGGTGGCCATGCCGGCCGATCACCCGTTGGCCAAGAAGCCGTCGCTGCGGATGAAGCACCTGAGTGAAGAACCGTTCGTGCTGCTTCACGAAGCCCACTGCCTCTCCGGACAGACGATCGGGTTTTGTGGTCAACACGCGCTGGCCCCGCTCATTACGGCACGCCTGCACCAGTTAGGAACCGTGTTGGAACTCGTGCGGTTGGGGCAAGGAATATCGCTCGTCCCCAGCATGGCCACCCGGCAAGATCGTGACCCTGGGCGTATTTATCGCTCCCTGACCGGCGACAAACCGACCCGCACCTTGGCCACAGCTTGGAGTAAGTTGCGGTTTCACAGCCCGCTCTTCCACGCCTTCCGTGAAGGCTTGATCGACGCCGCAAAGTCAGTCGGTTCGTAAGTCGGCGTCGCGCCAGTCGGTCAGGAACATATGCCCCGGCTTGTGGGTGATGGCGAACGGCGGTTTGGCGTGCATGAGCGCGGCTTGGGGGGTGACGCCACAGGCCCAAAAAACCGGGCTTTCGCCGGCACGGATTTCGACCGGGTCGCCGAAATCAGGTTTGTTGATGTCACGGATGCCCAGTGCGGAAGGATCACCGAAGTGGACCGGGGCACCGTGGGCTAATGGAAAGTGCGAGCAAATTTCGGTCGCTTGTTGCCGATGTGCCGGGTTCAGGGGCCGCATCGAAACGACCATCGGCCCGGAGAACCGCCCCGCCGATTTGCATGCGATGTTGGTGCGGTACATCGGCACATTCACGCCCTGTTCGATGTGCCGCACCGGGATGTTGGCGTTCAACAATTCGGTCTCGAACGTGAACGAACAGCCAATGAGGAACCCGACGAGATCGTCACGCCACACCGACAGCAAGTGATCCGGCTCCGCCACCAACTCGCCGTTTTCCCACACGCGATACATGGGGAGATCGGTCCGCAGATCGCTGCCTGCTGCCACGGATTTTGCCTCGGGATCGCCTACATCCGTGACATCCAGTAAGGGACAGGGTTTCGGGTTGCGCTGGCAGAACAGCAGAAAATCGAACGCCCAATCGCGTGGCAACAACACGAGGTTGGCTTGCACGAAGCCGAGCGCCAGCCCCGGCGTCGGCCCGCTGAGTTTCCCGTTGCGGCACGCGGTGCGAACGTCCGCACCCGTGGCGTGGCGAAGGTCGGCCATGATTACGACTCCAAGATTTCCCGAATGCGAACGAGCGGTTTGGTGTAGTCGTCCCACGACAATCCATCAACGGTCGCCGTCTGCTTCCCCGTCACGCCGTCAACGAGTGGGCCTTCCCGCACCATCACTTCGAGGATTTCCCGTTCGCGGTCCGGGTCGAACAAGTCGGGCGACGGCGTCACGCCACGAAGCACGTAGATCCCGGCAGCGAGGGCATACGCCCCCCAGTTGCTCACCCCGGCAACAATCAGGTGATCCGTTGCCACGCGGCAATGAATCAGGTCGCCGTTGGGAATGTTCTTCACGATCGTCTCGTGTGGAATCTTCCCCATGCCGATCTCGTTCCCCCCGTCCCCGATACCAATAGTGACCACGCTTCTTTCGCTTGAGAGGTTCGTGTAACCCAAATCGACTGGTGGTGTGTGATCGGTGATGTCTCGACCACGCATTGAGTAGTATCGACCGTCCGAGGCACGTCCCGCGTGCTCCAGAGCAATGACATGAAAGGATTGATGACCAGGCCAGCCGCCGATTTGCACGACCGTTCTCGGACCTTCGTGCCCGTCCTTCAAGTGAATCACTGCTGTCTTTAACCCTGCTTTTGATGCTCCAACTTGTACAGCCGTGCCGCAACCCGGTGGCGACCAAACCGCGATCTGTTGCAGGATCGAACCGAACGCGCGGAGGAGAAAAACGCCCCCTAATGGCCCGTCTGTCTCGAACGCGGGCGGCTCGCCGGTTGGGACGAAGAATCCGGTATCCACATCAATGGCGTCTTCGTGTGATCTGCAAATACTCCGACACGCCGCCTGAAAATCGCCCGCCGTTGCGGTGAACAGGTTGTCGTGCGGGTCGCGGGCTAGGCCGCGGTTGCCGGGGTCGGTTTGGACGGCGGCGAGGATCGCGGCCAGTTTCTCATCGACGGTCATGCCAGGAGCCTCGCAAATCGTCCG
>JANLRE010001169.1:0-3420 GCA_031368205.1 Fimbriiglobus sp.
CAACCCGAGGAACTCGGCCCCGTGGCCGTGTTCCTCGCCAGCGACGCCAGCAGTTACATGACCGGCACGACCATCGTGGTCGATGGCGGATTTACGCTGATTTAGTTTTAACCACGAATCAGACGAATCAGACGAATGAAATCGAACTGTTTGGGTCGGGCAAAGGATTATAGGCAGGTGAGTTCTTAGTGCTCTCGATCCTGAAGGGATCGTTCTGTTAGCCCAGGGCCATGCCCTGGGTGGCAGTTCCCAGGGCATGGCCCTGGGCTGGTTGAACGTCCCTTACAGGGCCGAAAACCAAGTGCATTCATCCGCCAGAATCTTTTGCCTCACTCGATGTTTTTTTGATTCGTTCGATTCGTTCGACTCGTGGTGGCATGACGACCTGGGGATTTCCGTGGCTCTTCCGATTGTTGCGATTGTGGGCCGACCGAACGTCGGCAAATCATCCCTGTTTAACTGGCTGGCCAACCGGCGCATCAGCATCGTGGACCCGACCGCCGGGGTGACGCGCGACCGCGTCATGACGACCATGCTCAGCGACGACCGCTACTTCGACCTGATGGACACGGGCGGGATGGGGATCGTTGATGTGGATAAGCTCGAAGAAGATGTCGAACGCCAAATCCGCATCGCAATTGATGAAGCGGCGATCGTGCTGTTCCTCGTTGACATCCGCGATGGAAATGTCCCCCTCGACCAAATGGTGGCCGAGCGACTTCGCAAAATAAACAAGCCGGTCATCTTCGTGGCGAACAAGTCCGACGATCCGAAGTTGGATGTCGGCGTGAACGACTTTTACAGCCTCGGGTACGGCGAACCGCTCTGCGTGTCGGCGGAGCAGAAGCGCGGCAAGGATGATATTCTTGACGCGATTGTGAAGAACCTGCCACCTAACGCGGACAACACCGCGCCGGGCGAGATCGAGCTGAAGGTCGCCATCGTCGGCCGGCGAAACGTCGGGAAAAGTACCTTCATCAACAGCCTTGCGCAGGCCGATCGGGTGATCGTCTCTGAGATCGCCGGGACTACGCGGGACAGCATTGACGTGCGGTTCGTGCGGGACGAAAAGACGTTCCTCGCCATCGACACCGCTGGTGTTCGCAAGAAAAGCAGTCTGGCCACCGATGTCGAGTATTACAGCCTGCACCGGGCCGAACGGTCCATCCGCCGGGCCGACGTGGTGCTGCACTTCTTCGACCCGCGCCTGCGAGTGAGCCGGGTTGATAAGCAACTTGCCGAATACATTCTGGACAACAAGAAGCCCGCGATCTTCGTCGTGAACAAATGGGACTTGGCCAAGGACACGATCCCGACCCAAAAGTGGGCGGATTACCTGCGCACGACGTTTGCCATGCTCGACTACGTGCCGATCGCGTTCATCACCGCCAAGAGCGGCAAGAACGTGTACCGGCTGCTGAACCTCGCGCAACAACTGCACAAGCAAGCCGGGCGGCGTGTCAAGACCGGCGAACTGAATCGCGTGGTTCAACAGGCGATGCTGGCGAACAACCCGCCGATGCGGACTAATAAGCACCCAAAAGTGTACTACGCCACGCAAATCGACGTTCACCCACCCACGATCGTGCTGATGACCAACGGCCCGGAACTGTACGACGAACCGTACCTCCGCTACCTGACGAAGTGCATCCGCGATAGCTTCCCGTTCGGCGAAGTGGCGCTGAAATTGGTGTTGCGCGCGAAGGGCGAGAACGTCGGCGGCGGCAACGGATTCAACGAAGAGTTCGAGGAACCCGCTATCGAGTTCCCCGCCAAAACCGGCGGCGATCCGAGCGACACGATGGTGCTACCCGACCTGGCGAACGAAGCCCCGATTGATTCCTTGGACCCAGTTCGGATGGAAGAACCCAAGACACCACTGACCATAACAAAACCGGCCAAGAAACCAAAATCGTCTACCGCAGGCAAGCCACGCAAAAAGAAGAAACCCAAAACCGGGACGTGGGAGTTCTAACAGCCACTCAACCACGAATCGCACGAATCAGACGAATGAAATCAGAAGAATAATGAGTTGAGTCGATCTTGCCCAGTGGCCATTTCGCACAATTCTTGATTCCGATTTTATTCGTCTGATTCGTGATATTCGTGGTCAACTCTCTGGTCTTACGGTTCGTCATGTACTACAGCGGCGGGCGGCTTTGGGGCGTCGAGGTCGGACGTGTCGAGGCGGTTTTCGGTTTGCAGTTTGCGGAAGTTTTCGACCGTCTCGCGGATGCCGGCTTCGAGGCTGGTCTTGGGCATCGCCCCCAAATCTTGTGTGATGCCGTCGTCCGAAAGATCGTAGGCGATGGCGATTTGTGATGTCCCAGTGGTGACGAGTTTCGCTGCGTCCGGAAGCACTTTTGTTAATGTTTTGTGGAAGTCGGCCAGTGTGATGACGGCCCCCCGCAAGTTGTAACTCTTCGACCCGCTGTACGGTCGGGTGGCACTCAGCACGAAGGCTTTGGCCACATCATCCACGTATTGGAAATCGGTCCAACCGCCGAAACTGATGTTGTACTCCCGTCCCAACAGGCAAGCCTTGATCGCCTTGGTCGGTTCGCTGGTCATCCCAAGGTCGCGCCCGACGCCGTACACCGTCCACGGTCGCAGGCCGACGCTCGAAATCCCGTGATCTTGGAAATAGATGCGCGCGTTGCCTTCGTTGCAGCACTTGAAGACGCCGTAGTGGGTGCTGGGGATCAGCGGGGCGTCGTCGGGTTGCGGACCGGCGGGGTACTTGTCCGGGCTGCCGAACACGGCGGCGGAACTGGCGTACACGATCCGCTGGACTTGGCCACCGAGCGCTTTCACCGCCTCGAACACCGCGAGCGTGCCGAGAACGTTGACCTTCGCTCCCAGCATCGGATCGGTGCGGCAAGTTGGCACTTGCAGCCCCGCGAGGTGGATGATGTGGGTGATCGCGTACTTCTTCAACGCCGCTGTCAACGCGGGCAAGTCGGTCACGTCACCGGGAACGAATTGCACCTTGCGAACTTGCTCATCTGGCAGGATCAACCGCAACCGCCGGGCGTCTTCTCGTAGGTCGTAGACGAACACTTCGGCGTTGTCCGCCAACAAGTTCTTGGCAATCCACGCGCCGATGAACCCGTACCCGCCGGTAATCAAAAACCGCATACTGTCACCCTGTTGTCACTCGACCGAAGGTTCTTTTCGCAACGCACTTTCGCTTACTGTTTCCTGTGCAACTTTGGCGAAGGTAGCAATCTTGTCGCCGTCGTTGACGTTCATTACCTTCACGCCCTGCGTGTTGCGACCGACGATCCGGATGTCCTCGACTTTGGACCGCGTGACCATGCCTTGCACGGTGATGAGGATGATTTCGTCCCCGGCACGCACGTCCGCGATGCCGATGACCGGGCCGTTTTTCTCCGTGACTTTCACGTCCTTGACGCCCTT
>JANLRE010000017.1:0-5837 GCA_031368205.1 Fimbriiglobus sp.
CTCAGACAGGCGTAAGCAGGCTTAAAGCGAAGGTTGTGAATGTAGGCTAACGACAACGTTTCCAGGATCAGTTGCGATTCGGGGTGGCCACTATCGACCGCCGCAAGCAGGGCCGGAAAAACCGTATCGACTTCTCCGGTCTGGACCCGAAGTAGCAAAAACTCAAGTTGCAGAGCCTCAGTCGCAGCCCCGTTCTGTTGGAGACAGCGATTGAGAAAATACTCAGATGTTGGCAAATCGCCACTGATCCGAAATGCTCGCCCTGCCAACAACGAAACATCCGCATCCCAACGGAAAACCATCAATGGCCATCTTAAATGAACAAGTGCTTCAAAAGGTCGATCCGCTGCTAACTCCGCGCGCGCGGTGCGGAGTTCCTTCAGGCAATAAAGCCAGCCGACAACGAACAGGACGGTCAGTAATACTACAACTGAAAGTAACAGAGTCCGCAATCTGATAAAACGACGAAGGGAGTTGAGCAGAAATTTCACACAGACTAGACAGCTTTGTGGCATCATTCAGTATCCAGGGCGGAATCCTCAACGATTAGTAGCCCACCCTGAATAACCTTAGACGATCAGGGTGGGACAAAACAACAACCAAATATTCGATCAATCAGTGAGTTCAAAATCTTTGATCTGAGTGCCTTGCACAACATCGCAAGAAAGACCAGAAGTCTTCTCATTAGTATACTTGACAGGAATCTTCACGTATAATTTGGCAAGTTCTTCCGCATTGGGGCCACCAAGTCCACCCCCAGTGGTTGCGGCAGGTCCCCCTCCCTTCTCGGCCCCCCCCTTACCCGCAGCGGCAGCACGTTCATTTTGTTGCTTCATCCGCGCGTCGGATTCTCCTGCTGCTTTGCCATAAACAGGCTTCGTACCAGCGGGGTTGTACGTTTCAGTTTCAATTGTGACTGTGGCATGCCCAAGCGGCAAGTCCGAAAGTTGATAAGAACCATCTGACGCTAGCGCTGCTATCGCCTGACCATTTTCATACTTGAACAGCATCGTACCACCCTTAACGGGCTGTCCCTTGTACGTGACTTTGCCCGATAATTTCGCTGATGGAGGGTTTCCACTACCACAGCCAAACGCTGACAATGTAAAGACGAAGCATACGAAAGCAGCAGCACGAATTCTAAACATATAGATTTCTCGGCGTAATTTTGAGGAGAGAAAGGTCGTAAGCCATAAGCAAGGAACGCCTACAGAATTGTAGACGTTCCAATTTACATCTGATGTTACATAAGGTCAGCAATCACTTACCAATCACTGCCCATAACTAAGCCATCGTTTGGTACCAACGCTCGTGCCAAAGTATCGGTCGAAATGCTGGTGCTAACACTGCGGACACTCCCATCCATCATAGCGACGAGCATCCCGCCTGCTGACATCGCTTGGAGGCGAGACGTATCACACTGAACACGAGTAGGTTTTGGCTGAATCGGTAGTAAATACTTCGATTTGCCGGAATTCGGTTGTCCAGTAGTTAGGTTGATTGGGTAGTCTGCTGGTGGTGTTGGATCGTAACCGCCTGGAATGCTGATCCAGTAGGTTGGCGACATAAAGCACCCGTTTGTATACTTCTGCGCGATTGGCCCTGGGTTTGCACCATCTTCAGCCCAGACCCGAGAAACAAAGCGATTTGTATTCCATTCGCCCGCAGTACCAGGTCCACAGACAGCATATCGCTCGACGAATGCAATTGTGTTGGAAGTACCGTCGGGGAAACTGCTAGAAATACGAGATTTACCACCACTTTGCCAGTCATCACCCCAGCCACCACCGAATGCGTGCCAGTTTGAGTTGTAACTGACAGCGCCCCGCCGGGGATTGTCCCAGTCTTCGGTTTTCCCTGTTGCGGACACGGTCGGGTCGAGTGGCGAAATGTAGGTCTTGACCACTAATTCAGCGCTGCCACCGGCATTTTCGTAATGCCAGGAATTGGTATTCGATTTTTGAAAAGCTGCATTTTGTTCGATGTACGGTAACAAAAAGTGGTGCATTGTCCCGAAAGCGGCGGGAGTACGGGCTACACCCCAGTTGTCAGGGACACCTGGTAAACTCTGTGGGATCACAGTTGGGTACACGCCCTGTGTCGGTGGTAGTTTACCGATCGTGCCATCAATGTTGTGGATGGCTAACCCGATTTGCTTCAGGTTGTTGGTTGATTGTGCACGGGCAGCCGCTTCCCGGACTTTCTGAACTGCGGGCAGTAACAGCCCGATCAGAATTGCGATGATTGCGATCACAACAAGCAACTCAATCAGCGTAAAAGCTGATGGAGTCTTTGTCGGACCTCGGAGGGAGAGACGACGTAGCATGTGGCACCTGCGAGTTAAGGGGGAAGTGGGAGATTAGAAATACATGGACCTACGAGTGAGTCCATGCTTATTTCTTGCCAAGTTCAGCGTAGTTGTCAAGACCGAATCTTACCTTTCACTTCATATTTCCTAAATTTCCTTTCGTAATTCGCACCTTACCCTTCCGCAAAATACTTCCATAATCAAACTCTATGAAATCTCACGATAGTCCGGCATCCCATAATCACCCAGGCCTGACACACCCAATGGGTCACCAATCAAGGCTGTTTTTGGGCACAATTAGTGTCTATGTCGCCATTTTTGCTGGGCTGTTGGCTTCGTTTCCCAACCGATCCGCCAACATTTTGGGGCACCTTGCTCATGGCCGAGACTTGTTCAGCGGTGACACGGGTCATTTGACGGCATCGTGGCTGTATGACCTCACAAATTATTTGGCGTATCAGGTCTTCGGTCAATTCGCGGTGGCGGGGTTGAAAGTCGTCGTAGTGGTGGCAATGGCAGTGGTGCTGTTTCGCACGTCACGCCTGTCTGTCGGGTGGATCGTTCCCCTGACGTGTACGGTGCTTGCACTACTTGCGGCGAGTATGCGATTTCTGGCATTGCCTTCGACGGTTTCGTATTTATTCCTGACGCTGACAGTCAGTATTGTTTTGCAGAGAGCGAGCGAAACAAACCAAAACGCTCGCATTTGGCCCGGTTGGCCGTTGGTTTTACTCTTCGCACTTTGGACCAACATCGACCCACTATTTCTGGTCGGTTTGGTGGTCCTTGCTCTGAGTTGGATCGGGCAGGCGTTCGATCGACGTGCTATGAACGGTCGCGCGGTCTTGGTGCGCGGTGTGGGTTCGATGGCGATCTTGGTCGTAGTGTGTGCATTGAACCCGGCTTACCTGAAAGGGCTGCTTTCGTTTGTGGAAATCGTGTCGATGCCTGCGCCCGATCCAAGCCAATCGCAACTGACATCACCGTTTACGAAGCTCTACTTGCAAACATTTCAATACGTTCCAGCGGTCCTGGCGTATTACCCGTTACTGATACTGAGCGCCGGTTCGTTTTTCCTGACGCTGCACCGTTGGCGTTGGATGTTGTTTTTGCCTTGGCTGGCGCTCGCCATTCTCAGTGGGTGGCAAGTTCGGACGATCCCGCTTTTTGCGATCGTTGCGGGTCCGGTCCTGGCTTGGAACTTACAACAGTTTCTTGCCAGTCGTTCGATCCACTCCCAAGTAAGACCGTTCTTCAAAAAAACCGCAATGATTGTGTTTTTCTCAATCGGGGCAGGGCTGTGGGTCTGTGCGTGGCCGGGCTGGCTTCAAGGCCCGCCGTTTGAACCCCGGCGATGGGCGAATGAAACTCCGGCGGCAGTCGAGGAGGGTGCGAACGTCCTGCGCGCTTGGCACACGACCCGAGGCCTTCCGCCGGGGTCGCACACACTCCACGTATCCTCAGACACTTACGCCGCGTTCCGCTGGTACTGTCCTGAAGATGATGGCGTTGTCGACCCAAAACTTTCTTACGACTTAGTCACGATACAGGATCCGCCAAATGAACTGGCAGCACGCCTAAATAAAGCGGGCATCCAACGTCTGGTCATTCACCAGAGTCAGCGCGGGTTACCGACCGCTATTCTGAACACCTTGTTACTCGACCCAGTCCGTTGGCCGTTGCTGCACTTCGACGGCGGGTTAGTCATTTTCGGATACCGGGGTAGCGAGACAAATCCGAATTCTGACCCGTTCGTTGGGCGTGTGGTCGATCTGAATCAACTCGGCTATCAGCCGACACCAAGCAAGCGGGCGCCCCGAACGTCCCCGGCAAAAAGTGTTCAAAAAGGAGCTTGGTCCGAGGCATTTCGTTCGCCCGCACCACCACGACCCTATGACCGTGACGAAGCCACGGTTTTGCTGCATGTGGACGAAGCGATGCGTGTCACGGCACCCAGTCGCCACCTTCGGGATTGGGAGTCGCTCCAAGTCGCGGGCCTGTTTGGGCTTCCCGGAGGATGGGTCGGTTTGAGTGCTCTGTCCGATACCGCCCTTCGGCTGAATTTGATGCGCCCCCCTATCGAGGAGAATCAACCCGAGGGAACGGCATACTTGCCGTTCACCCAACTCACGTTCACGATGCAACAACGCTTCGTCTTCAAACAAGGTGATGTCCTACCGGCAGTCCTCTATTCGGCGGTGCGGGCGGCCAGACGATCGCTCACCACGAATCCGAACGACGCGACTACGTTTCTGATCTTGGGGAAGTGTTACTTGCGGCTTCAGGAAAGTAGTTACGAGCGTCCGTGGACGGAGCAGTTTCCGCAATACGTCCGGCTTCGACGGATTCAAGCCACGGCCTCACTGAATCGGGCCGTCGAACTCAATCCGCAACTCGCTGAAGCCCATCTATTACTGAGCGGTATCTATCGCAGCGTCGGGTGTCTGGACTTGGCGTTGAGTCACTTGCAATCGTATCTCGGGTTAACCAAGCCATCTGCGAAATCAAGCGACGGGGTATCGGGTAGTCAACCCGCGTCACCTCTGAACCAAGAGTTGGACGAACTGACCGCAACCGTTGAAGCCCAGATCAAAAAATTTATTGAGGACGCCGGACGAAGCACCGTGGCGGACCGAGCGCTACTCGCGGCTCGCCGTGGCTTAATCGGAAAAGCGCGTGACATCTTGTTGTCATCCGATGTCTCCGCGTTTGGTGTGGAGGGTACGAAACTCGAACTTGAACTGCTCATGGTGACGGGTCGTGCGGCCAATGTGCTGGAATGGGCGACACCAGAAGTGATGGATACAGTTGGTCGCCCGGAATACCACTGGCTCCGGGCACAAGCATTCGCCGCCGCCGGTGACTACGACTTCGCCGATCAGCAACTCACCAACTTAGCCGTGGACCGCAACGCCGTCTCGCCGCAACGGGTCGCCGATGGATACGCACAGTTGATCGGCAGTTTGGTTCTTGAAGAAAGGGTCGGGATGCAAAAAACGATGAGCAACCTCATCGCCAGTCAACTTGGGAAAATGGACTTCAAATCCGGCGTGACCGAATTCAGTCAAATCCTGAGTAAGCGCGCCGATGCTTCAACACTACGGGGTATTCTGTCACTCGAAGCCGGTGAGATCGAACTGGCCCGTGACTCATTTCGTGCGGCACTCGAGTTATCTGTGAACCAAAAAGACGGGCTTCAGTTCCCCGGCCGAACCGCCGCCCAAGACAGTCTGCGATGGATCGATGGCGTTCGGCCCCCCGAGTGAAACGACCCGGCGAGCAGTTTTAGCGTCGCTCCCTTTTTCCGTAGCGCCGTATCCGCAATGGCGGCATTGTATTGGGATGCACTGATCGGTCGGTTGGCCGATGCGGGACCAAAGCCCCTCCGAGGTTCGCGGGGCTACTGACCTCCCGTTTTGAATGGTAACTGACGGTTCCGGTCGGATTGAGATCGTGACTCTAGGAGAAGGTAACGAACGGAGATCCGACAGCGCGTAGGCCGCTCGAACGGGGACAGTGTTTAGGCCAG
>JANLRE010000040.1:0-2904 GCA_031368205.1 Fimbriiglobus sp.
TTGGTCGCGTTGTGCAAGCGCTGCCTGTCGGTGGAGAAGACCGCCCGACCGACCGACGCGGGGAAGGTGGCGGCCGCAGTTGCTGACCTGCGGCAGGCGGCCGAAGAGCGGGCGAGGCAGGCAGAGTTGGACCGGGTCCGGGCCGAGGGGGATAGTCGGGCTATCGAGCTGAAAGCGGTTGAGGAGCGGAAGCGGCGGCGGGTTCAACTGGCACTGGCGGCTGCGATGCTGGTACTCGTTGCGGGGGGCGGGGCGTTCGCGTGGTGGCAGGATCGGCAGGCCACCGAGCGACGGACGGAGGCAGCCGGGCGGGCGAAGAACAATGCCGAAGCGATCGCAGCTCTGCTGAAGTCGTGCGAGGACGCCCTGAGGGCCGGCAATACGGACCAGGCGACGGCCCTGCTGGAGGAAGTGGAGCGGCGAATATCCGAGGGTGGCAGCGACAAACTGAACGAGCGGCTCGACTCTTGCCGGGCCGACCTGGCGGTGCTGCGCGAACTGGATGCCATCGACCAGTTCCGCTGGACCTTGGTCGAGAACAACAGGTACCCAGCGCCGGAGGAAGTTGCGGCCCGGCTCCGGGCCGCCCTGAAGCGGTTCGGTATCGTGCTCGGTGAATCTCCGGTGGATCAGGCCGGACAGCGGGTGGCCAGTTCCGCAGTACGGGACCGGCTGATCGCGGCGCTGGACCGCTGGCTGGGGGCCGAGCCGTCGGCCGACCTCCGGGCGGTGCTGCGGACCGTTGACCCAGACCCCTACCGGGACACGGTGCGGGATGCGGTCCTGGCGAAGGACAGGACGAGGGTCATGGACCTGGCCACCCAGCCGGGGGCGTCGGATCAGCCGCCAGGGTTCGCGGTGTTCCTCGGTGAGAACTCTGCGGTTGGGGTCAGGCGCCGGCGGGAGTTGCTGCGGGCGGCGCTGGTGCGGCGGCCGGGCGACCTCGGGTTATTGATGGCAATGGGCACGACCTATTCGGTCATCTCGCGGGACGTGGCAGTGGAGCGCGTGCGGTGGTTCCAGGCGGCCGTCGGGGTCGCCCCCAATATCGTCTCCGCCCACAACGCCCTGGGGCGCGCCCTGCAGACCAAGGGGGACTTGGACGGGGCGATTGCCGAGATTAAAGAGGCCATCCGCCTCGAACCTAGGTACGCTGATGCCCACCATAGCCTGGGGTTCGCCCTGAACGACAAGAAGGATCTGGACGGAGCGATCGCCGCATACCAGACGGCCATCCACCTCAACCCGAAGCACCTCGCCGCCAACCATAACCTGGGGAACGCCCTGTACGCCAAGAAGGATCTGGACGGAGCGATCGTCGCATACAAGACGGCCATCCGCATCAGCCCAACGTACACCCAAGCATATATCGGCATGGCGAGCGCCCTGGAGGCCAATGGGGATATGGACGGTGCGACAGCGGCGTACCGGGAGGCCATTCGCATCAGCCCCAAGTATGCCACCGCACACAACAACCTAGCCTGGCTGCTCGCAACCGGACCGGACGGGGTGCGAGACGGTCGGCGGGCGGTCGAGCTAGCCACCAAGGCGTGCGAATTGAACGAGTGGAAGTTCGCCGGACATCTCGACACCTTAGCCGCCGCCTACGCCGAGATCGGCGAGTTCGACAAGGCAGTCGAGTACCAAAAAAAGTCTCTCTCCGTGTGGCACTCAGCAGGGGCGATTGCAGAGGGAAAGGACGCCCAGCAGCGGCTCGATCTGTACACCCGGAAGGTGCCGTACCGGGATCCCGAACTGGCCGTCGCAAAGGCTCGGATTCCCGCCCCACCGCCGCGTGAGGCCAAGCGGTAACGTTCGAATTAGCCGTAGAAATACGGGAATGGATTCAGGAAAAGAAACTAAAATTGAGTTGAAAGTGTTTTCAATCCTACCCGTACCAACAACGCGATCTTTTGTCGCTTTGATACCTCAGGGCGGTGGTTCCAAACGTCATAGTGAATCGCTTCAATGGCAGCCAAAATGGCGCGACCACCGCCAATGAAAAGCTCCACATTCAGGCGCGCCATGCCGGGCAAATCGGCGAGCAACACCGAACCCCGATCGAAGTAGTCCCGGGTGCGATTCACTTCAAACTTCATCATCTCGGCGAACGCGGTGGTGTACCGTTTTGCGTTCCAATCGGCTTCGTTGAAGTTGAAGCGGCGTTGGTCTTCTATCGGAACATAACAGCGGCCTTTCGCAGCGTCGCGGGCAATGTCTTGCCAGAAGTTGGCCAGTTGCAACCCGGTACACACCTCATCGGAAAGCCTAGCCCGTTCGGGCGTGAAGCATTCAAACAGGTAAAGCACCAGGTGCCCGACCGGGTTCGCGGAGTTGCGACAATATTGAAGAAGCTGCTCGAACGTCTCGTACTGCTTGACGTGTTGATCTTGCTCGAAGGCGATCAGTAAGTTCAAGAACGGCTCGCGTGGAATCGAGAAGTGTGTAATTGTTTCACGCAACGCGATCATCACCGGGTGTGTTGATCTTCCGTCATAACAGCCAAGCAATTCCCGTCGCCACCACGCCAACAAGTCGAGTGCTACCTGTCCGCCCGCAGTCTCATCGGCGAGATCGTCGGCCCAGCGGCAGTAAGCGTAAACTGCTTGAAAGTGTGGCACCAGTCGGCGAGGAAGCAGCGCAGAGACGACGGTGAAGTTTTCGTAGTGCGTTCGAGTCACGTATGCACAATACGACCGGGCCGCAGCCAGTGACAACCGCTTGTCACCACTCTGCGGCCCGTGCTTCGATAACTCGGCGGCGAAATCCCACGGCACAGGTTTACTTCTTCGCTTCCAGAATCGTGATCGGCGTGGACAGGTTGAACGTCAACCCATCGACATCAAATTCACCTTCCACTAAGACCGCGCGGAGTCCCGTAGTGGGTGCTTCGATTGGCACACG
>JANLRE010000049.1:0-9136 GCA_031368205.1 Fimbriiglobus sp.
GCTTTCGAGGCGAGTGCGGAGGACCGACTGACGCGCGGGTTCATCTCGATCACGATCATGCGCCCGTCGGCGGGGTTGATCGCAAATTGGATGTTCGAGCCGCCCGTCTCCACGCCGATTTCCCGGATGATCGCCTTGGCCTGGTCGCGCATCAACTGGTCTTCTTTGTCGCTGAGCGTCTGGACCGGGGCCACCGTGATGCTGTCCCCGGTGTGGACGCCCATCGGGTCGAGGTTCTCGATCGAGCAGACGATGATGACGTTGTCTGCTTTGTCCCGGATGACTTCGAGTTTGTACTCCTTCCAGCCGATGACCGATTCTTCGACCAGCACTTCCCCGACCGGACTGAGTTCGAGACCCAATGAGACGAGGGTGCGGAATTCCTCGCGGTTGTACGCAATCCCGCCGCCCGTCCCGCCCATCGTGAAACTGGGCCGCAGCACGCACGGCAAGCCGATCTGCTCCAGGATCAATTCGATGTCGCTGTTGCGTCGGGCCACAACGCTTTTTGGCACGTTGATGCCAATCTTCACCACGGCATCTTTGAACTTCTGGCGGTCCTCGGCTTTGTCAATTACGTCGTGCCGGGCGCCGATCATCTCGACGTTGTACTTGGCCAACACGCCGTGCTTGTGCAGGTCCATCGCGGTGTTCAGCCCCGTCTGCCCGCCCAGCGTCGGCAGCAACGCATCCGGCCGTTCCTTAGCGATGATCTTTTCGACGATTTGCCACGTGATCGGTTCAATGTACGTCCGGTCGGCGGTCTCCGGGTCGGTCATGATCGTCGCGGGGTTGGAGTTCACCAACACGACGGAATAGCCTTCTTCCCGCAACGCCTTGCACGCCTGGGTTCCCGAGTAATCGAACTCGCAGGCTTGCCCAATGATGATCGGCCCGGACCCGATGAGCAAAATCTTGTGAATGTCGGTACGCTTCGGCATGGCAAAAAGGGTCTCTCACAAGGGTCGCACGGCATCCCGGTCGGGGCAAATCTCGCATATCTTATGGTTGCGTTCCGACCTGCCAACCGGCTGGGAGTTGGGAATGTACTGTGCCAACTCAACTGGGTTTGGAATTATCGAATTGCATTGATACCTGAACAACACTTACAATCATGCCGTGACATTCTGCGACACCGATGAGCGAGATGACCATGATCCTGCCACTACTCCTGATTTGTCTGGCGGAACCGGAACGTGAGGTCGCCCCAGCGCCACGACACTTGACACAAGAAATGGTTAAAATTGCGCCCATTTTGCAGCGCAACAAGGCGTACATGATGCAGATTGGTTTAGACCGATTAGCTCAGAGCTATTACCCGACAGTGATTGCAAAAGATCAGCGTTACTTCCACGACTTGTTACTCAACATGGAGCGATGGAATGCGTGGATCTTGGCCAATCCCACGGACCCGTCGGTCGTGGATGCGTTCGTTGTGTTAAGCCAGTCGTTTAGTGTTGACGACGCGACGTTCAACATCCTCCGGAATCACCATTTTGCGCACCCACGGTTGGGACTCGTGGTTCGAGAATATGCCCAAAGTGGCGAGAAACAGCGACAATTTGCTTCCGACGTTGCGATCAATCACGCAAGCCGTGAGGTTCGGGCGCAAGCCTGTCTCGACATCGGCCAAATGAATCGGATCTATTTGACCGATGCGTTTTCAGAAAAGCCGTCCTTTCGGGGCCGTCTCGGCGTTCCGGACGTTCTGCGCAAGCGGGCCACAGGCTACTTGACACGCTGCGTTAAGGACTATCCCGAAGTCAAAAACAAGGACGGAGAGTTGATCGGCGAATTAGCCGCAGACGAACTGGCGGGTGTGCAGAACATTGGCGGCCTAGAGTTGGGCAAACTCGCACCCGACATTTCTGGAACTGATCTTCAATGGCGGCAGATGACCGTGACCGCGAAGAGCGGGCGCGTCACGGTGTTGGTGTTCTGGGGGACGTGGTGCGGCCCGTGCATGAGATTGGTTCCACGCGAAATTGCCCTAAACGAGAAGTACAAGAACCGGGCGTTTGCCTTGATCGGCGTGAACGGCGGAGACGAGCGGCAAAAGGCCCAACAAGCAGCAGTCGCCAAAAAAATGACTTGGCCGTCGTTTTACAGCGGGACGGGTCGTGGCGGGCTTGCGGCAGTATGGAACGTGGCGTACTGGCCGACTGTCTACGTCATCGACCACGAAGGGATCATCCGCTACAAGGGGTCTGGCGATGGCTTAGAGGAGGCCGTCGAGAGTTGTATCCAAAAGGCTGAAAGCGTCGATCCGTTTCCGTAGCGGCGGTGACGAAGTGTTTGGCAAAATTTTCTGGCACTCGTTCTGGAACGGGTTTGCGGCCCTGATAAGCCAGTGCCCAGGGCATGGCCCTGGGCTGACAGAACGTGCCTTTCAGGCCCGCAAACCATGAGAATTCACCCGCCAGATAAATTTGCCAGACCCATTGGTAATCCAATTTTCTAAGTCACACAAAACCTAAATCAGGTCCACAAACTGGTTCAGTCGTCCTACCGCTTCGGTAAGCCCTTGGTTTGCTAACGTTGCGAGAAGTTCTTGTGCTGACTTGGGTGGGTTGCGGAGGCTTTCCCGTTGTCGTTTCAATGCGGAGCAAACTACGTCGGGAGCGACATCGAGAAGTGAAATCAGGAAGTCATCGGGATGGAGCGCCAAGATGTCGTAGCAGACGAGCATGTCTGCTGGGAAATCCTTGAGGTTGTAGGTCACGATGACATTAGCATTGGCTCGAATGGCAGCCGCGAGAACGTGGCGGTCGTCTGGATCAGGCAGAGAAAGGGACTCGATCAAATCTTCGTGGCCTGTCACCAAGCAGTCTCGGACGGCTTCGTTCATTAACGATCGAGTTCGTGCCAACCGCTCTGGTGATAGATTCGGGTTGTTTTGGGCAACATTTCGCGTCCATTCGTCATGGATCGTTTCTGTCCATTTCGCAAGCACGAGTCCCGTCTGGGCAAGTCGGATGAACAGGTCTCGCAGCGGGGCTGGATACAGGATGTTCGCGTCGTAGACCGCGATGATCGGCACCTCCATTAGTACCCCATCCCCAACTCCTGAGCTTCTGCGGTCAATTGATCGAGAATCTTCGCTCGGGCTTCGTCGTCTTTTCGCTTGTAGGCCATCAAATCGTCGAAGCGCACCCGCCGATATTTGCCGACCGCGCGGCTTGGAATTTTCCCTTCGTCCAAAAGTTTCACCACATAGGGCCGCGAGACTGCGAGCAAATCGGCGGCCTGTTGGGTAGTGAGTTCGGCATGGGTGGGAATCAGTGTCACCGCGTTGCCTTGAGACATCTCGGTCAGCAGATGAAGGAATAATCGGAACGCCGATGCCGGCACGCCAATCGTTTCGGCATTTTGGCCGTCGCCAAGGATCTGGATGCGGATGATGGAACGTCTGCCAATTTTGTGAGTCGCCAATTGACGGCTCGATTCACCGGCAAGCCGGGCATCCGCTTCGGTTGGCGTCACCGTCTCAATGGTGTCGGAAATCAGCACGGCCATGATTTTCTCCATCAGTTCTTGTCACAAATGTAGCCTACCAGCAGATCGAAGTGGACGCAACAGTCGAAACACTCGAAAATGTTGGCCACGATGTTCGCGGCGGGAATTATCGAATCGCATCCCTGGCGAGCGGGAGTAGAATTGAATCAAGACGTGACGGATTGACTTCAGGCGAAGTTACCGTGTGGGGGAATAACAATGACGACCATCACCGGCATTTTTCGCAACGGTCGTGTTGAGTTAGGCGGTCCCGTTCCGGATTGGGCAGAGGGGTCTACGGTGTCCGTGACGAAACCTGAGAGCGTAACAGACGCCATCGACATCACCGGCGATAGCCCCGAAGCCATCGCTGTTTGGATTGCGTGGTACGACAAGCTACTTGCAATTCCGAAATCTGAGGCCGCAGCAATTGAATTGGAAGAGATTCTCAACGATAGCAAGGCGGAACAAAAAGCGCGATGGGAGGAAGATGGAAAGCGAATTGAGGGACTCTTCCCATGAACTAAGTGTTGAAGACTGACGCAGCAATTCCAGGCGCACACGAGGGGTACCCCCTACAATCCGGTCTGTCATTCCCCGTGTTCGCTCGGCTATTATGCACTTGTTCTGGGTGCGGGTTCGACTGGCTAATCATGAGGGTAACCGATGCGTGCGTTTGGATTATTCATACTGATTCTCGGCGCGGGAATACTTCCCGTTGGGGCGGACGACGAGAAGACTTACGAGATCAAACTCAAGCCCGAGACGGCTGGCGATCGGATCAAAGTGACGAAGTCGGATGTGTCCAAAAACTCCGCGATCATTGACGTGATGGGGCAGAAGAACGAGAACGCGGAGAAGAAAACGGTGAAGTTCAGCTACACCGAAGAGTTGCTAGAACGGGATGTCAAAGCGAAGGTTTCGACGAAACTGAAACGCAGCTATACCCAGGCCGAGAAGACCGTCGATGGAGAAAAAACCAAGTTCAGCTACCTCGATAAAACCGTGCTGATCGTGCGGGTCGATGGCAAGTTCACCTTCACCGTGGACGGCGACGAACTGGACGATGACGACGCCGAAGACCTGAACGAGGAGTTCAACAAGAAGGACGAAGTGCCACTGCGCGATGAAGACCTACTCCCGAAGAAGCCCGTGAAAATCGGCGAACCGTGGGTCGTCGATACCGCGATGGTCGTGAAAAGCTTCGAGAGCGTGGTGCCGTTCACGTTGGACGTGGAGAAGTCGGAAGTCGTGGGCAAGTTGCTGAAAGTTTACCAGAAGGACGGCAAGCAGTTCGGCACGATCGAAATGAACGTGACCCTTGTCGTTAAAGAGTTCAAACTCGACGGCCAGGAGATCGAGATGAAACCGGGCAGCACGATGGTGATTACGTCGATTACCGAGCAATGTATCGACGGCACGTCCCACAATTTGAACGAGAAATCGACGATTAAGATGGACCTAACCGGGGAGATTCCCAACGGCACCTTGAAAATTGGGGCGTCCGCAAAGCTCACGAAAACGGTCGAGGACATCGGCAAGAAATAGCCCAGACTTGAAGCGATTTTCACCGAACCCGCGACTTTGGTCGCGGGTTCTTTTTTTGCTCTCATCGACGTTGACACCGTTCGTGTGGCGGTTATATATCCCGACCTTCATCGGCTGTTCCCTCGGCTGTTCACAGTGCAGGGTAACGCTTGGCGACAGTCGAGGAACAGAACACCAACCCAACCCAGGTTACCTGATGTCCGGTTCTTCAACCGATGCCACGACGACGGTGGCGGAACTGAAAGATCAGATGCGGCGGTTTGCGGAAGCTCGGGGTTGGGAGCCGTACCACAGCCCGAAAAATCTCGTGATGGCGTTGGCCAGCGAAGTGGGCGAGTTGTGCGACATCTTCCGGTGGTTGACGCCGGACGAAAGCCGAACGGCTGTGTTAAACGAAACAACCCGGACGGCGATTGCGGACGAGTTGGCCGACGTTGCGAACATCATTGTCCTACTCAGCCTGCACACCGGGATCGACCTGACGGCTGCGGTTACGGCGAAGATGGTGAAGAACGAGCGAAAGTATCCGGCACCCTCGGGTCCAGGTTTGGGTTCAGGCTTGGGGTCGAGTGGGGCCGGACTGAATACGCCTACCGGCTAGCTGCGAACGACGGCAAGTGGGTCGTCTGGCTTGGCGTGATCCAATGGGGGTTGGGTCACGCCAAGTCGGTGGGGATACATCCTTAAGTTGTGGGGGGGATCGTACTATGCGATCACGACGATTGATTTATCCCGGTGCGATATTCTCGCTCGCGGCAATGACTGTGGCCGTCGCGCTGACGGCGAACGGGCAAGAAGGCACCGTCGCGGAGCCGAAGTATTACCAGGGGAAGGTGTCGCCGCCGCCGCCGGGTTTGTTCAACAATGGTGGGGCGCGCCCGCCGGCGCAAAACCCCAATCTGAACTATCCCAGTCCGCCCCCATTGGCAGCCCCGACGAGCAATCGACCCGCACCTAACCCAGTATCCAGCCCCTCGCGGCTGACGCAACCCGTTGTCGCGGGTCCGGACGGCGTTCGCCAAGTCAGTGGCACCGAACCGAGTGGCACGCCGCCATTCTTCACGACACCCAAAACACCACCGGCTCCCTCGTTGGCTCCGCCTAGCGTCAACGTCGAAGCGCCGGTGATGCCGGACCCTAAAGTTCTGTCAAACACCACGCCGGGACCGTTCAATCCGGAGATCCCGGCGCCGGCGCCGTTTGCCCCCGAACAACCCACTGTCAACGGGGTGACACCGACGAACCCGCAACCCGTGTTGCCGACCGTTCAACCCGGTGGCCCGGCGCCATTGGTTGCGAAACCCACGACAGTGGCGCCGCCGAAATCGGCGTTCCAAGAACAGCCGGCCACACTGCCTAACAGTATCGCCCCGAACACAGCAGCGTTCCCGTCGCGGCAAGCCCCGAACATCACGATTGAAGCTATTGCCCCCGAAGCAATCGGCGTGGGGCAATCGTTGAGCTACGAATTAGTTGTTCGCAACGTGGGAACCGCTGCCGTGTCGAACGTCCGCATTGAGGACGAGTTGCCGACCCGCACGCAATTCCTCGGCAGCGAACCCGCCGCTGAAACCGCCGGCGACCGACTGGCGTGGTCCGTGGGGATGATGGAAGCGGGCGCGGAAAAGAAGATCCGCATTACCGTGAAGCCGCTCGAAGAAGGCGAAATCCGCAGTCGGGCCACGGTCAGTTTTAGTTCCACCGTGGAAGCCCGGCTGAAAGTGACTCGACCGAAAATCACTGTGGCGATGACCGGACCGGAGACGACTCGGGTCGGTGAAAAAGTGCCGTTCCAAATCAAGTTGGCAAACACCGGTACCGGCACGGCGGGGCGGATTCTGCTCAAGGCGCAGTTCAGCGACGGCTTGCTGCACTCGCAAGGCCAGATCATCGAAGCCGAGTTGGCGAACTTGCCAGCGGGCCAGACGAAGACGTTGAACCTCGAAGTCACGGCCGGCAAGTCGGGTACCCAAGCCTGCGTGGTCACCGCCATCGCGGATGGGATCCAAACCGAAACCGCGAAGTCGAGCGTGACCTTGGTGGAGCCGATGTTAACCATCAAGCAAACGGGTCCGGCCCGCTGCCTCGTGAAGGGCGAGCCGACGTACACCATCGAGATGACGAACCCCGGCACCGCCACGACGGATTCGGTTCAGCTTTGGGCGGCGTTACCACCGGGCTTTGATTTCCTCCAGGCCACCGACGGCGGTGCGTTCCTCGAAGCCAACCGCGCCATCGGGTGGCGGCTACCGGGTCTCCCGGCGGGGACGACGAAAACCGTCTCGCTCAAGTTGAAAGCGGTCGCGCCGACCGAAGGGGTGATCCGCACGGTTGCCCAAACGAATGCGATGAACGCCGAGCAAGGCAGTGTCACGAACACGGGCATTATCACCGTCGAAAACCGCACGCCGAGTAGTACCCGTGGCCTGGAAGCCCGCACCGAAACGATCGTGAAAGCCGAAGGCGTGCCCGCGTTGCGGTTTGAAGTCCAGGACATCGAAGACCCGGTCGAAGTCGGCAAAGAAGCCGTCTACGAAATCCGCGTGTTCAACCAGGGCACCGGGCCGTGTACCAACGTCCAAATCGTCGCCGACATGGCTGAAACCACGATGGCGGTGGGGTCAACGGGGCTAACGAACGGCAAGATCGCCGGTCAGCAAATAATCTTTGAACCGATCGCGCAGTTCGGCGTCAAAGCTGAAGCGGTGTTCCGGGTCCGTGTGAAGGGGACACAACCCGGCGACTTCCGGTTCCGCGTCCGGATGACGTGCGATCAAATTCGGTCGCCGGTTATCAAAGAAGAAAACACGCGATTCTACAAAGAATAGCGTTTGAGGTGGGAACTCCGGCCCGGTTCGCTGGGTCGGAGAGTGGTGGTCTTGAGGGGGGCTTCAGGAGCCGTGGGGGGATCATTGATGACATTCATTGCCACGCTCTTGAAATTTGTCGGGAAATAAGCCGGGGTTGCGGATCGTCAGAGTTGGTACGCACACCCGGCGGGGGAGGTTTCCGCTCATGAGCACAGGACGTGCCCAGAAAGAATTGGTCCGGGTTCACATCCGGTGGATGATCCGCCGTGACATGCCCGAGGTACTTCAGGCGGAGCAACAGAGCTTCGAGTATGCCTGGACGGAGGACGATTTCTTACGCTGCCTTCGCCAACGCAACTGCATCGGCATGGTCGCCGAACACCAGGACCGCATCGTCGGGTTCATGATCTACGAGTTGCATAAAAACCGACTCCACGTATTGAACTTCGCGGTCGCTCCGATGCTCCGACGCGGCGGCATCGGGGCGCAAATGGTCTCGAAGCTGATCGGCAAGCTGTCGAGCCACCGGCGTAGCAAAATCACACTTGCGGTCCGGGAACGAAACCTGGACGCGCAGAAATTCTTCCGCACCCAGGACTTCAAGGCGACGCGGGTGCTGCGGAATTATTACGAGGACAGTGGGGAAGATGCGTTCCTGATGGAGCATCGTGTGGGCGTGGAAGCCGACACGGATGCGCTGGAAACGCCTGTGAATCGCATCGCCCAGTTTGAAGAAAACTGATGCACTGATGCGAAGGGCCGACGTTCGGGGGGACGTCGGTTCACGCCCGGCCGGGGCAGCCACTTCGGTGGTCCGGCTGGGCTTTTTTTTACACCGTCGATCGAGCCGAATCTCACGGAAGAGGGGCTACTATGTCCGAGAACCATCCGCAATCTCGTCGTCGTCTGTTACCCGTACTCGGTGTCACGACGGTGGGGCTTGCCGTCGGGGCAGGTAGCCTTGGCCTCTACACCGGCGCCACGGCGGAGCCGATTAAGTCGCCGCTGGTTCAAGCGCAAGGTGAGCAGCCAATCTGGAACGCCGCCCCGAAACCAACAGACCCGCAACTCGACCCCGCACCGGCACCACTACCAACACCCGTGAGCCAGATTATTCACACCAGCGCGGAAGTCGCAGTGCCCGAAGTGCCGATGCTCCCGGTCTTGCCACCAATCGGCGTGGACCCCAAACCCAGCACCCCGGTGATCCCGAATTTGCCGAACCAATGGCCGCCGTTGCCTAAAGCTCCGGACGTGGTGAAACCCGCTGCCATCGAACCGTT
>JANLRE010000061.1:0-5259 GCA_031368205.1 Fimbriiglobus sp.
CCAAGCCGCGAAACTTCTCGCTGGTCGGCGGGAAAACGGTGATGTCGGAGTTAGTGAACATCGGCTCGAACAGCAACGAATTCTGGATGTACTCCCGCTTCCCGGAGCGGACATATGTGTTCTGTTCGCACACCGACTTTCAGCGTGGCTCCGGGAGTTTGCCGTTCCCGTTCGACCCCGATTGGGCGCTGCAAGCACTCGGCATGAACGTGTACGATCCGAACTTGCCGTACAAGGTGGACACCGACCAAGTCAACCGCGAACACAAGTTGATGTTCGAGACCCTGACGCCACAAAACACCACCGTCAGCCGCGTCGTGGTCTTTGCCTCCGACCCGATGGGCGAAAAGCGACCGCAAGTTCGCCGCCACCTGATTCTGGATGCGAACAGACGCACCATCGCCGTCGCCGAAGTGCTGGAGGTCACCACACTCAACGCAGGCCGAGATCGCGTGACCCAGAAAGAGTTGTTCGTCCAAGTGCCGACCCGTGTGAAACTGGAATGGCCGCAACAGCAGTTCACTATGGACATGAAGTTACGTGGCGCGAAAATCAACGAAGGCATCACGGACGCCGAAGCCGCCGACCTGTTCACCAAACCCAAGTTCAACGACATCCAACCCGTCAACCTCGCCAACTCCCAGTACACCCCCGGCGGCATCCCTACCAGCATCCAGCGCGGCGCCATGCCCAGCGACTTGTCACCCCGACGACGGGGACGGTGAGCCAAAGGACCAGTGATAACTGAGGAATTCGACTCCGGCTTTCAGTACGGATGCCAGCGATAGGGTCTGGCAAATTTTTCTGGCAGCCTGACTTTTTGCGGGGGTTTTGTAGGTCGTGGTCGAGGCTTTGCGAGGCCCGACATTCGACAACCACCCGACAAATGGCTGGTCCTTGACTGTTCGTTGGTTTGTGTCGAGCATCGAAGACTCGATTCGCCCTACAAAACACGGCACAAGACGACTGCCCGAAAAATTTGCCAGACCCGTGTAGTAGCCGTCCGAAAACGCATTTGGCATCGGAATCAAAGTCTGTTACGATGTCGGCTCGACCGGAACGATCGCCCCGTTGGTCATTTAAAGAATCGTACCTGATCACATCGTGTCATGACTTGGAGGCGTTACATGGGCCGGTTTAATCGTGCCGCTGCCATTAAGTATGCGTCGCAGTACGCAATAACACCCAACAACTGCTTCCCGCCGTACCCGAACGACTGCACCAGTTTCGTCTCGCAGTGCATGTTGGCCGGCGGGTGGCCCATGCTCGGGGGTAGCGTGTTCGATCGCACGGACGACACCGTCTGGTGGTGGGGGAAATCGCTGCTGACGAACGCCAGCTACACGTGGGGCGGTGCGCACAACTTTTCTAGGTTCGTTGCCCTAAGCGGCCGGGGCAAGATCTGCACGCGGGCGGAACTCGTCTCAGGCGATGTCGTGCAGATCTCGAAGTCGCAACACGTCTTCCACTCGATGGTCGTGACCGCGATCGCGTGCTCCGAGGGCGGGGACGGACCCCACATGTCGTACCACACCACGAACACGTCGAACAAATACCTCGGCGTAATTGAGGCCCTCTATTCGGGCGAAGAGTATACATTCCTCTATTGGAAGGTGTCCGACAACGTCTGACGCAATTATGGCGGCCGTGCTGCACTGCTACTTCGGCAGCATCCCGACTTGCTTGGCGTACTCGAACACGCCGCCGGCGTCGATGATCGGGATCACATCGCCCAACGATCGCAGTTTCCACACGTCGCCGGTCGTGGTGTTGACGAGTTCCGATTTCGTGAGGTCGATGGCCAATTCGTCGCCGGTGCAAATCTGGTCGATGAGTCGTGTGTCGGATTCGATTGGGATGAGATACGCGCCGTTGACAGAGTTGCGGTAGAAGATGCGGGCGTAAAATTCGGCGACGACGCAAACAATCCCGGCGGCAGCCAGGGCAATCGGGGCGTGTTCGCGGCTGGAACCGCAGCCGAAATTTTTCCCGGCGACCACAATTTTGTACGGCGAGACGAACTCATCTTCGGGGCCGTGAAACGGGACGTGCCCTTTCGGCAACCCGGACGCCGCCTTCGGTACGCCGCTGAAGGCGAACTTGCCGAACATCCGATATTCTTCCGCAATCGCCGGGTTGTACGTGAGGTACTCCGCCGGAATGATCTGGTCCGTATCGACGTTGTCGCCCAGGACGAACGCCTTACCGCTGATGAGTGTTTGCATGTCTCGCTTCTCAATTTACTGAAGGGAGCCGTGAAGACTTGGCCCACCCTACACCTGCACTTTATCTCTTGCTCCCCGGACTGACGACCCGTTTACGCTCGCTTCTCGTCGGTTCTGAACAATTCGCCGTTTTGCGTGCTACGTTTTGTTTAACTAACCCGCGCGACTGGACCGCTTTTGCGGTGTCGTGCGAGGAGTTGTGAATTGCCTTCGCGCCCGGATTTTTAAGGGCTGTCGCGTATGTATGCACGGTTAATTCTCGAAGCCGGGGACTGCACCCCCGCCACACTCGATCTGACCCCCACACAGACCGCCACGATTGGGCGGAGTTGGGAAAACACGCTCGTCGTGCAAAGTGAACTCGTCTCCCGGTTGCACGCCAAGGTGTACTTCGAGGACGGCCGCTGGATCGTGCGCGATTTTGGGTTGAACGGTACTCGTCTGGACGGTCAGCGAATCTCTGGTGCGGTCGAAATCCGCGACGGCGCTACCATCCAACTCGGTGAAATTCGGCTGCGATTCCTTAGCGGAGCGAATGCTTTGAGTGGGAAAATCCCGACGCCCGTAAGTACCACAAGTCAAACACCGCCCCCGATCGCCCACGCCGCGATCGGGTCGAACGGTTACCCCAAACCGGGCGGCCACTCCCGAATCCCCGCCGAAATCATGAGCACCAAGGTCCACGATTACGCCCGGCGGACCCCAGAGTCGCGCGAAGCGAACCCTGAAGAAACGCAGTTGAAAGTGGATGAACTGACGGCGTTGTGCCGCTTCATGACCGCCGCTGTTGGCGTCCCCGATCCGCAAGAACTCGTCAGCCAAACACTGCGGACGATTCTGAACCAGACTGCGGCGAACGTGGCCGGGTACTTGAGCCTGGACCCGGCCGACCCGTTGCCGAAGATTGTGTTGCCCGAACGCGCCGCCGTCGATTTGCGGTTGTCACGCAGCCTGACGCAACAAGTCCGCGAAACGCGCAAGAAAGCGTGGCTGTTCGGCGACGATAAGGCCACGAACCCCGGCGAAAGCCTGCACGCCTACACCGATGCCGTTTGCTTACCCATCGCCACACAATCCGGCGAACCGTTTGCGGCGATTCATGTTTACAGAACGGGACGTGGCTTCACGGACCGGGACATCCGGTTCATGGAAATCGCGGCCGGGTTCTTGTCGCCGACGCTGGAAATTCATCGCACTCGTCGCAAGCTGGAAGCGGAAAATTCGCGGCTTCGCAGCACCGCACCCATTGCGGATGAACTCATCGGGGACAGCTCCGCCGTCATGAATTTGCGGATGCAAATTAGCCGCGCCGCGCCGCAACCCTTCACCGTGCTCATCTACGGCGAAAGCGGTTCGGGCAAAGAACTCGTCGCCCAAGCGTTGCACCGCCACAGTTCGCGCGGCGACGGCCCGCTGGTGGTTGTGAACTGCGCCGCCATCGCGCCAACACTGTTGGAAGCGGAACTTTTCGGCTACCGTAAAGGGGCCTTTAGCGGCGCCGACCGCGACCATCCGGGACTGTTCGAGCAAGCGGACGAAGGCACACTTTTCCTCGATGAAGTCGGGGAGTTGTCGCTCGAATGTCAGGCGAAATTGCTGCGGGTGATTGAAGGCAAAGCGTTCCGCCACGTCGGGGGAACGCGGGATGTCAAAGTCGATGTGCGTCTCGTCGCGGCCACTCACCGTGACCTGGAACACGAAGTTCGCGTCAACCGATTCCGTCAGGATTTGTTGTTCCGCTTGAAGGTGATTACACTCTGCGCGCCGCCGTTGCGGGAACACAGCGAGGACGTGCCGGAACTCGCCCACTTTTTCCTCGAACGCCTGTCGGTGCAGTGTCGGCGGTCGTTCAAACTCAGCCCCGCCGCGATGCGAAAGCTGCAAGCGTACCCGTGGCCCGGCAACGTCCGGCAACTCCGGGCCGTGCTCGAAAGTGCTGCCGTCATGAGCGACGGCGAGGTCATCGACGCGGAGGCCCTCCCGTTGGGCGCGTCCGAACCCGTCGTGTCGAACGTCGATCTGCCGCCAAGCCTGGACGTGGACGTGCTCGAAACCTGGGCGATCCGCAAAGCTCTCCTGCAAACCCACGGCAACGTCAGCCAAGCCGCCCGCCTGTTAGGCATGTCCCGCGACACGCTTCACACGAAGCTCAAGAAAAAAGGCATCGACCGCGAAGCCTTGCTGCACACGTCCGCCGAGTGACGTGACTTCGCCACCATCAGCAACCGCTGAAGTGGCAACACCGGGTAGGCGACACATTTGTTGGTGGAAGTTTGTCGATTGATCTTCGTTTTCTACCCCAACGGGGTTGTTCCATTAGCCCAGGGTTGCGGGCCGAAGGCCCGATACCCTGGGAACCTGCACCCAACACCAACCGACTTCCTGGGGATGGATGCGTCCCAGGGGTGGAAGCGTCCCAGGGGTGGAAGCGTCCCAGGGATGGATGCGTCCCAGGGTGGAAGCGTCCCAGGGGTGGAAGCGTCCCAGGGTAACGGACCTTCGGTCCGCAACCCTGGGCTAATGGAACAACCCCGTTGGGGTTGTAAACCAGTCGTCTGCAAACGTGAACAAATTTCCCAGCAACTTAAGTGACTCCTGTCTGCGTCTCTGCGGTGAACATTCTTTCTTTGACCCCCAGAACTTTTAACGACACACCCACCTTTTGGTACGCTTACCCGGCTTGGGTGGCAAAGTTGGCAAAAGTTACCGTGCGGAGCTAATCTTCAGCGATCTATCTCCGGTTCACCATTGCCTTTGTGGCGCTGAGGCGGAATAATGCCCCCATCCAGTGCTTCACTGGCCGGACTGCTTGTCTCCGTTACCCCCTCATGCTGGAGATTTCCATGTTGTCGAAGTGTGCGCGAAGTTTAGTCCTCATGTTGGCAATGGCTGGCATGTCCGGCGCCGTGTTGTCGGTGTCGTCGATTGCCCAAGAAAAGGCGAAAGACACGAAGAAAGACGATACCAAGAAGGACACCAAAAAAGCGGCCGTCAAGGCGAGCACCGTGAAGATCGGCGAAGGGAAGGACGGCAA
>JANLRE010000090.1:0-16858 GCA_031368205.1 Fimbriiglobus sp.
CGGGTTGTGACAGCATCACTGTGCAGTACGGTGCCTAAGTGTCCGCAGGCCAGTCCACTTTCACCTAAAAATGGACTGGCCTGTGTTCGTTTTACGCCTGCAAATTTTGCAACATTTCTCGCAGTGGTACCAACCGTTGGCCCCGAAGTTCATCAATTTTGAGTGCTTTCAGTAAACGTCGGCGAAGTTCGGCTTGAAGTTCGTCAATGGCATTGTCGGACGTACTGGCGAGCGGGATACAACCACCGGCACGGCGGTCGTGGCCACCGGCTTTGCCCAACGATCCAACTACTTTGCGGAGCATATCACCTGCGCCCGCGTTGGCCGTTGCGGTGCGAACGGAGAGAATCAACGAATCGTTATAAACGCCGGCACACACCGCCCAATCGACTTTTTCAAAGCGGATCATGAAATCGACGACTTCGGCAGCTTGCTCCGGTTGGGGAAGCGGGTTCACCCAACTGATAATAAGCCGATCATAAATGAACGAGCTTTGCAACGCTTGCAACAAGCACTCGAAGTGGCTGTGGGGCAAGCGGGCGTTTCGGATCTGGGCGAGTAAGTCTTTGTCCGCGTGGGGGTAAAGCCGATGCAAGGCGTGGTCGTCGTCCGGGCTGGCTTCGCGGGGATACCCGGTCACTTCGGTTTCGATGCCGTAGAGCAGGGCGGTAGCGACTTTCTCAGGGGCCACGACATCTTGATCGGCAAGATACTTCGAGACCAACGTGCAGGTGGCACCCAGATTGGGACGGACATCCACAAACGCAACGTCTTCGAGATCGCCCGGGGTTTCGTGATGATCCAACACCGCAAAAATCGGTGCGGGATATTTGACGGTATGTCGCCCCGTATTGGGTTGGCTGTCCACCATGACGACGGCGTCGCCGTCCGCCCATTCGACATTTTCAATTGGGCACAAATCGAGATGTAAAACCTCGACCATCGCGCGGTTCTCCGCGCGACTGATCGGGCCGTCTCGTGTGAGCAACGTGGGCTTGCCGAGCTTGGCTTCTACCAAGTGAGCCAATCCGAGCATACTGCCAAGGCTATCGGGATCGGGGTGAACGTGCGACACGAACACGACCCGTTCTGCGGCACTTAAACAAGCCAAGAATCGATCGGATCGGCGTTGCCCGGTACGCGGCAGCTTTCCGTTGACGAGCGATTCGGCGCTTCGTCGCGCCATACTACGGCATCCTCACGCAAGAGTCCCCACATCTTCCGCAGCGGGTAACGGGTACCATTTCAAGAATGGTGAAGTCGTCCATGAACCCCTGATTGTTTTACTCCAAAATTTGACGGAGACCAACAAATCCGGCTCAGAAAGCGACGCCCATTTCTGCGTAAGGTGCCGAATAATCAGAAGTTACGAATCCCAAACTTCTTGAAAACTTCAGCGCGGAATCCAGCCAATCCGCCAGACGGCACCACAATTCCTTGTCCGTTTCGGGAGCCAAACCCGCGAGACTGTTCAAGTCGTAGTTCCCTTCGGGAAGAGTCCTTGCTAAACTTCAAGCGGTGGTGATTTCGACGACTCGTTCCCGAGGCTCCCGATGGGGATTTACGATCGCGATTACTACCGCGAGACCAGTAGTGGTTGGTGGACCGAGTATCACGGTCGCCGGGCTACGTTGGGACTCATGCTCCTCATCGGCTTGGTTTTCGTAGTCCAGGTCTTTGCGACGAACCCTAGGCGGGATGTCCCAGACCGGATTCTGTCCGCGATGGCGTTCGACTTCGCTGACATTACGTCGGGCGAGATTTGGCGATTACTTACGTCCCATTTCGTGCACTCGTCCGGTGATCTGCTTCAGGTCGCGTTGGAATTATTCGCGCTGTATTTGTTCGGGACGCGGATCGAGAGCATTTACAGCACCCGAGAATTCTTGGCGTTCGTCCTGACGGGTTGCGTTGTGGTTTCGATCGGGAAATTGCTGTTTGCGTTTGCAGGGATTGATGACAAGTCTGTGACCTACGGCTCCGGGAGCATTGTCACCGCAATCATGGTTCTGTTCGCCTGCCACTTCCCCTACGAACGGATCACGTTGTTAATCGTCCCCGTCCCCGCGTTTCTGCTTGTAGGCGGGATTATCGCACTGGATTTATTGGGCGCCTTGGGTGGGGGCTTCGGGTCAGCGGGCTATGTCGCCCATCTGATCGGGGCGACTTTTGCATTCGTGTATTACAGCACCCAATGGCGCATCTCGGTCGTGTTATTTCCACGGTGGTTGCTGCGAACCCAAACGAACCGCAAGTCGCATTTGAAACTCTTCACGGACGCACCTGACTCGCCAGCCGAAGCTGAAGAATCCGTCACCGGTGTACCAACGGACCCGAATCCAGCCAAAGGCGATGCTAAACAGCCACCCCGTCGCGTCGATGAACAACTCGAAGCGAAGCTCGACCTTGTTTTGGAGAAAGTCTCTCGACTTGGCCGGGACAGCTTAACGACCGACGAACAAGCGATCCTTCAGCAAGCCAGCGAAATCTATCAACGCCGCCGTCGGAATTAACCGGGGATGTTTCTTTAGCCGGTTACATTTTTCGAGCAATTCGAGCTAATCGTACATTTCGTTTTGGACAACGTGATTTAAGTCGTTGGAATCGTTTCGTGAACACTTAAACTCAATTTCCCGCCCAAAACCCGAGTGTCGCTCTATCATGCACTCCCGCATTGTGTGGTAATCAGACCAGAAATCGGCACCTTAATTTATTGCCACAACTGAATCCTCATATTCTCATCTGAAATTGAGCGGAGAGTTAGAATTTAGAACGAAGTCTTTCAAAAAAAAGGCTTGTACACGTTTCGGATCCGGATATAGAAAAGACAGTTGAAGAACGAGTTGTTGGAGTCTCACCAATTCGTGTGGGCGCAACTGTTTACGCTGGCCGGACTCTAACTCTAGACATGGCGGCGTCCCTGATCTCGCAACAGGACTTGTCAAATGACTGATCCAAAAGCAGCCAAAGTGTGTGCCGACCTTCTCCAAGCGTTGGCGGAGCCGAACCGAATTCGCATCATTGATTGTTTGCGAACCGGATCGAAGAACGTCACTGAGTTAGCAAAGCTGCTCAGCGTCGAAATCGTCAACGTGTCGCACCACCTTGGTGTGTTGCGACAATCGGGTCTCGTTCAAGACGAGAAGCACGGTCGGTTCGTGGTGTATTCCCTTCACACGAAATACTTCACCAACGACAGCGCCAAGGCCACCTTCGTGGACCTCGGCTGGTGCAAGATCGAAATCCCGCACAACTAACCGTCGGTGATGATTAGCAGACCCCGTGTCCCCGCCCAGACGTTGTCAGGGCGGGGACACGGGGTCTACGTTTCGTAGAGGTGCAGCGGGCAGAATTCGACCTTAAGTCGTTTAGGCAGAAGCTCGATTGCGACTTCATAAATGGCATCGTGCGGCAGACACACCAACTCGCCATCGGTGTGGATGCACAGCGGTTTATCACACTGCACGGAGGCGTTGCGACACTGCCCCATTCTCAATTGCGGGTGATCGGTCGGGAGTTTTCCGGTCAACAAAGCGGGCAGATATCGGATCAATTCCCACCGGCGTAAATCAGCGGCGTGGAAGGTCTCAAAAAGACCGTCGTCGATTTGGGCATTCCAAGTCACCGGAAATCCGCCTTCCCGTTGGCCGAGGTTGAACGAAACGGCCAAGGTCGGAGAAACAACATCAACGCCATCGCGTTGAATCCGCATCAGCGGTTTCGCAAAGTGCCGTCGCATCGCGCGGAGAAACGCGAGCGTGTAAAGTGGCATCCCGTTTAGCCACGTGATCGTGTTGGCTTCGACGGTGACCATCCCGTTGAACCCGATGCCAGCGCCGTTGACAAAGTACCGATCCTGATTGCCGGCCCGAATGATCCCGACATCGGCCTGAAGTGTCGCTAACTCCCCGCCATGTGGCCACGCCTGCCACCATCGACCCATCCCGAGTGTGCGTGCATAATCGTTGGACGAGCCAAGCGGCCACGTTGATAAAACGACATCGGCCCGCCCGCTTTGCAGCAGACCATTCGCCACTTCGTGAACAGTACCGTCACCACCCGCCGCAATCACACGATCAAAACCGTCCAGAGCCGCCTGACGGGCCAGTTCAACCGCATGACCACGGCGTTCCGTTGTGACGATCACCGCATCAGATGGCAGCTTGGAACGTGCGACCTCCAATTTGCTCGCGGCTCGGCCACGCCCGGCTCTCGGGTTGAGAATGACGCAGGTGCGAATCGACACAATTCACCGTCGTCTCAAGCAAATTGCACGAACAATGTTAACAGCCATGTGTTGAGACTCCGCACAGTTCGAGGCGACCCGGATTGATTCGTCTGATTCGTGGTCAACTTCCGTTCGTGGCACTCGGTTCCACTTCGTGCGACTCCAAACGCAGCGGTTGCCACACGTGGGGGCGGGCGAGTGGTTCGATGTGCAGCTTCACGACGCCGTCTTGGAAAATCCGCAACGTGCCCGACGACTGACTCACGCAAAATGCCAGCGCTTTCGTGTGGCGACTAATGCCAGCGGAGGCCATGTGCCGACTGCCGAAGCCTTTGGCCAAGTCGATGCCATCCGATGGCACATCGAGATACAAGCACGCCGCTTCGGCAATGCCATCACGCCCAATCAATATGGCGCCGTCCAGTTTCGCAATCTCTTTGATCTGCTCCCGGACGCTCTTGTCACGAATGTCGCGCTCGACTTTTGTGTAGCCACGAAACGGGTTGAAGTTTTGGAATCGGGACATCTTCAAGACGCGCCGAGTGTCGCCGACGACGATGACAGTCCCGATCGGTTGCCCTTCACGCCCTTCACGCCCGATCTCGGTCGCAAGATCAACCACGTTACGTAGCACGTCAATTGGGATCGACGGACCTAACAGACGAAGGTCTTGTGCGGTCATCCGTTCGAGGTGTTCGCCGATGTGGATCACGCTAACGCTATCAATCGGCTCCGGGGCATCTTCGAGTGTGGCGATGCCGTTATACAGCACAACCACGTGCGCGCCGGGTTGGAGGTACTTCGAGGTGACGGCGTGCAGTAACGCATTGCTCAAGCGTTCTTGGATCGGCATCGTGTCGTGTTCGAGTTCGATGACCTTCCAGCCCTCCTTGTCGCGGAGGTGTTTCGTCAGTGCCGGATTTTCGGCGGCGACGAAGAGTTTGCATCCGACCAGGATGCGTCCGACTTCGTCCCAATCCAGAGCCGTTTCGGTGAGCAACACCACCGCGTCCGCCGGCAACCCTTTGACAAGGTCACGGGCGGTTTGAATCAACTGGTTTGTTTGAAGCGGAAGGCTCATACGTCGCGCGAACTCGAGTAATTGACAACGATGACATGGTGCGTTCGCCACAGTCTAGGCGACTGAGTGAACGCATCCAACGGAAGACTGCGGAGATTTCTGCGGATTTCAAATCTTTTCTCGGAATCGCCGCCTGTTCGACATGGTTAACCGATCTTCGTAACCTCGACGAGGTTGTCGAAGAACGTTGCGCCGCCGCCCTGGTCCGTGGTCGCGGTACTGGTCGTGGTGTTCACGTTGACGCCATCTTCGGTGAACTTGTTCCACCAGATTCCAAAGGAGACGACGACTCCCGGTTGCACCGTATCACCGACCTGCGCACGCGCTTGGAACCGCCCGCGATCGTTCAACACCGTCACCATTTCGCCGTGAGCGATTCCGCGTTTAGTCGCGTCCAAGGGGTGCATCTCCACCACGACTTCATGTGCCGCTTTCCGGAGTGTGTCCACGTTCACGAAGGTCGAGTTCAGAAACGACGGGGCGGGCGGGGTGATGAGTTGTAGTGGGTACTTGGCAGCGAGTTCCGGCTTCGTTTGGGGGTCTTCATGTGGCGGGATGTAGTGTGGCAGCGGGTCACGTCCGGCGGCTCGTTCGCTGGCACTGAAGAACTCGCATTTCCCGGATGGCGTTCCAAACCCACCGTGTGCAAACGGCGTCCAGTCGGTTGGCACATTTAATCGCACGGGGCCGTTTGCCAGGAGATGCTCGAACGTCACGCCGTCGAACGCCGATGCCGGTGGGTGAACCGGACCGCCGCCACCGAGCATCGCATTTTTCGCTAGTTCTTCGTCGCTGACTTGGAAGAGTTCGTTCTGAAAGTTCATCGCCTTGGCCAGAAGGCGAAACACTTCCGTGTTCGGTTTGGCTTCAGCGAGTGGTGCGATAGCGGGATGGTTGACCTGCACGTAGAAGTGCCCATAGCTGCTGTGAATGTCGAAGTGTTCCAACTGCGTCGTGGCGGGGAGGAGGATATCGGCGTAGTCCGCCGTGTCTGTCTGGAACTGGACAAGAACGACGGTGAACAGGTCGTCGCGCATCAATCCCTTCAACACCTTCGATTGGTCCGGGTTCACGGCTGCGGGGTTCGAGTTGTACACGTACAACGCTTGAACCGGAACGCCGGGCAGTTCGCCGTTCAGTGCCTCGGCGAGATGGACCATGTTGATGGTGCGGGTGCCGGGTTGAATCAGATCGGGGCGTTCGAGGTAAGCACTGTTGAAGGGGTAAATCTTGCTGGTCGAAAGCAATGCCCCGCCGCCTGGGTGTCGCCAATCGCCGGTGACCGCCGGGAGGCAACAGATCGTCCGCACGGCCATCGCACCGCCGCCGTGCCGTTGAAGGCCATAATTCATGCGAATAAATGCGGGGCCACCGAAGAGCTTCTGGGCATTGCCGTACTCCTTCGCAAACTGTTCGATGGTCGCCAGTGGCAATCCCGTGATTCCCGCGACCTTGTGCGGCGAGTATTCGGTCAGCACTCGTTCCTTCAACTCCGTGGTGCCGACGCAATACTGGTCGAGATAATCTTGATCGACCAGCCCGTCTCGAAACAGGATGTGCATCACACCAAGGGCGAGTGCCGCATCAGTACCGGGACGAACGGGAATCCACCAATCGGAGCGTGACGCGGTGCGGCTTTTGTGCGGGTCGATCGTGACAATCTTCGCACCGAGTTTGCGAGCTTGGTGCATGATCGCCCAGAGGTGGCTATTCGTCACGCTGGTGTTCGATCCCCAATTGATGATGAACCGGCTGTGAATGACGGCTTCCGGATCAACGACCGCACGAGTTCCTAATGTGATCTCACACCCGACCGCACCCGCCGTTGCACAGATCGTGCGATCCAGCAATGACGCACCAAGCCGATGGAAGAATCGGCGATCCAGACTGGCGTACTGAAGCTTCCCCATCGTACCGGCGTAGCTGTAGGGCAGAATCGCTTGCGGGCCGTGCGATGAGTTCGAGATGGCCGTGAACTTTTCGGCAATCGTGCGAATCGCCACATCCCACGTGATCCGTTCAAACTGCCCCGCCCCCTTCGGCCCGACCCGCCGCATCGGGTATTTCACACGGCCGTCGTGGTAGACCCGTTCGAGGTAGTTCGCCACTTTTGTGCAAAGAAACCCTTTCGTGAAGGGATGCTCTTTGTCGCCACGGAGTTCGACGGCACGACCCGTAGCGTCATCCACTTGAACCACCAACCCACAAGTATCCGGGCAGTCATGTGGGCACACACTTTTCACAGTCCGCAATGAAATGGCCATTTTTTACCTGTTCCACCCGTGTGAATGATCGGAAACGCGCTCGGTATTTGACAAAGTTTGTAAATTTTCGGACACTCTCTTGCGTGGAATGGCCTCCGCTTTCATGATTAGACTCTACATTGCTTATGTAGTGCGACTCGTAAACAGACGAAACCTTTCGGACAGGGGTTCGGGTATATGCCGGCTCCCGCTAACGTTGCGGAGTTTTTGGATGTCGTCCGGAAAAGCGGACTGATTCCAGAAGATCGACTCCAGACCGAGTTACACCGGCTGCGGATTACCGCATCGACCAACCTCAGTGTGGACCAAGTCGCGCTGTTGTTCATCGAGAACGCGCTGCTGACCCGCTTCCAGTCGAAGCAGATGAAACTGGGCCGCTACAAGCGGTTCGAGATTGCCAGCAAGTATCGGCTGCTGGAACTGCTCGGTGTTGGCGGCATGGGTGCGGTGTATCTTTGCGAACACATGTTCATGAAACGCTTGGTCGCACTCAAGGTGTTGCCAGTCGAAAAACTCCAAGACCCCTCTGCATTGCTACGATTCTACCGGGAAGCGCGGGCGGTTGCTGCGCTCGACCACCCCAATATCGTCCGGGCCTACGACATCGACAAGTTCGAGCAGATGCACTTCTTGGTCATGGAATACGTTGACGGCGCAAGTATTCAGGAAGTCGTCGCCCGACATGGCCCGCTGGACCCGCTGCGTGCGGCCAACTACGTGGCCCAATCGGCACACGGCCTCCACCATGCGCACCAACTCGGGATGGTTCACCGCGACATCAAGCCGGGGAATTTGCTTCTGGAACGGACGGGGTTCATCAAGATTCTCGACATGGGGTTGGCCCGATTCTTTGACCAGAAGAACGACAACGTCACGGAACGATTCGACAACAACTGCGTGCTAGGGACCGCCGACTATCTCGCGCCCGAACAAGCCGTCAGCAACGTCGTAGACATTCGAGCGGACATGTACGCCTTGGGTGGCAGCTTTTACTTTATGCTGACGGGGCAAACGCCGTTTCCGGACGGCACCATTGCGCACAAGCTGCTGTGCCACCAGAACGAAGAACCGAAATCGGTCCGCACCTTCCGGAGTGACGTACCTGGTGAGTTGATTCAGATTCTGATCAAGATGATGAAGAAGAACCCGGCGGATCGGTACCAAACTCCGCAAGAACTCTTTGACGCCCTCTCGGCGATTGTCGATGAAGCCGCCGTGCCGCCGCCGATTCACGAAATGCCGGAGCTTTGCCCAGCCGTGTTGCTACTGACCGGGCACGCCGGCGACAAAGCACGCGCTAGCTCATCCCGGTTGTCACCCAACCGTGGAAGTGTTGGGAGCCTGCTGAGCAAGCCATTGTCGAACGACCCCAGCGGGGTGTTGTTGCAAGATCACGGCTTCGGTGGGAGTTCGTCGGCGATGGGGCAAGCCCAGGTCGCAACCGGACGCGCCTCCAACACGTTGCCGATCCCCTCGCAACAACCACTAAATACACCCTCTCGCTCGATGGGTGAAAGTGAAGTCGATCTTCTCTCGCCGCCACGGTCCGCAACACGACCCGGACAGCAATCCGCGTTGGGATCGCATCAATACTCCGTGCTTGTTGGCTTAGTCGGTGGACTGGTCATCGCAGCGGCATTTGCCATTGTTGCGCTCCTGTTCTGGCTGAAATTGCGGTAAGCCTCATCAAGCATGGCTTGGTAGTACCAGTCGAGTCACGCGATTTACAGCCCCCTTAGCGAAATTTCCGACTGCCGATCGGCTGAAGCAAAACTTTGCCCACCTTGCGGCAATTTTAACTCGACCCGTCGAAGCTATGACGTATAGTGATGTGTCGGTTCTCATGTCGATTCGATCGCGCCGGAATTGCCTATTTTATGGAGTTTTGCGATGGCGGCACCCGTTACCACAGGTGAGTTTCTGGACGTTGTGCGTAAGAGCGGTGTCGTCGAAGAAGCCCGGTTGTCAGCCTACCTTTTGCGGCTGACCGAATCGGGAGAACGGTCCGATCAACCGAAGCCATTCGCGGCGAATATGGTTCGGGACGGTCTCTTGTCGCGTTTTCAAGCGGATCAGCTTGTTCAAGGAAAGTGGAAACGCTTCTTCATCGGGAAGTACAAGGTTCTCGAACGGATCGGTAGCGGTGGCATGGGGCAGGTGTTTTTATGCGAACACAAATTGATGCGCCGCCGGGTGGCCGTCAAAGTTCTGCCCCTTGCGAAAAGCAACGACCCGGCGTCCTTGGAACGGTTCTACCGGGAAGCGCGTGCGGTCGCCGCACTCGATCACTCCAACATCGTTCGCGCGTATGACATCGACCAGGACGACAACCTCCATTTCCTGGTCATGGAATTTGTGGACGGGACCAACTTGCAGGAGTTGGTCAAAACGTCTGGGTTGCTCGATGTTCAGCGTGCGAGTCATTACATCTATGGTGCCTTGGTCGGTCTCCAACACGCCCACGAGATGGGGCTGGTCCACCGGGACATGAAACCGGCGAACATTTTGGTGGATCGGTCGGGCGTGGTTAAAGTTCTCGACATGGGGTTGGCCCGGTTCTTTCATGACGAGACCGACCAACTCACCCGAAAATACGACGAGAATGTTCTGGGCACCGCCGATTACCTCGCTCCGGAACAAGCGGTGGATAGCCACACCGTCGATATTCGCGCGGACATCTATGCGTTGGGTGCGACGTTCTACTTCTTGCTGACAGGCAACCCGCCATTTCCGGAAGGAACTGTGGCGGACAAACTGAATTGGCACCAAACCCGTGAGCCGGCGCCGATTCGGAAACAACGCCCGGATGTTCCGGTGGAATTGGCGGCAATCATTTCCAAGATGATGGCAAAAATCCCGGCGAAAAGGTACAGCGTCCCGGCGGATGTCCTTCGGGAGTTGTCCCCGTGGGTGCAGACGCCGATCTCGCCGCCAAGCGATCAGGAATTGCCGACGCTTTCGCTGGCCGCAATGGGGACGGGCGGCCCAATGGTTTCGCGCGTCGCGGCGGGATCCCATTCGCTAATGGGCGCATCACCCGGAGTGGCTTTCGCCACCCCAGCCAGTGGTATCCCAAACGATCACCTCCAAAATGGCCTGCAAACGAAATCCGCCGCAACGACGGTCACCAACGGTGCGGTCATGACGCCCGCGCCAGCACATTACGGCGCGATGCCAATCCCGGTGTTGCCAGTCACCAAAACCCCCGCAGCCGTTCACGCCACTTCGGTGTCGCACGTCAATATCTGGGGTGATGTGGTCGCGCCGAAGCAACAGCCGATCGTTCAGAAGCCGAGCAAAGTACCGTCACCTTTTGACGTGTCGCCGTTCGCGCAAGCACCAGTCGAAGTGGTGCAACCTGCTCATAACAAGTGGCGCCTGTATTTGCTTATCGGCGTTGCGGCGATGACGAGCTTTGTTCTCGTGGTCGGTGGCGGGCTTTATTTTCTGCTCTCGAAGAACCGTGACGGCCAAACCCAATCCGCAGTGGACGGCAAAAAGTGGTACGTCACAAAATCGGGAACTAGTCCGAATGCCAACCGAACCAAGACAACCCTGCGAGAAGCACTCGATCAGGCTGTTGCCGATGACACAATTGTGCTGCTCGATGACACGCTCGACGAAGCCCCGGTCAAACTGTCGGACGCCGGGAAAGGGTTAAAACGCGGCATCAAAATTGAAGCCGGAAATGCTGCGAAACTCGTGACCTGGACGCCCCGTGCGAGCGGCCCCCGGTCCGGACCCGCGTTGGAAATCTCGTATGTGGAAAACCTCACGATCCGTGGTCTGGCGATTGACCTGAACGATGTCGGGGAATGTGGCATCGCGGTCGGCTTCACCTGTCCGGGGCTGACGATTGAAAATGTGACCGTCAAGAATCCGCGTGTCAGTGGTTTCCGTTTCCAGGGCGTCACGGGCGAAAGTACGCGGCCCGTTCGACTGGCAGCGTGCCGTGTTGTGACAACAACAAAATGTGACGCGGGGCTACTGCTCACCTCCGGGAATCGCAACCTCGTGATTGCGAACAATCGGTTTGAAGGGCCGGGTGAAGCTGCGATCAAGATTGAGGGCGCCGTCCACGAAACCGAGATTCGCAACAATCGGTTCTTCGACTTCGACACCGGCATCTGGTTCACAGGCAAGCTGCCAACGGATTTGCCGTTCTCGTTGACTGTGACCAACAATACGTTCCACACGATTTCCTCAGCCGGATTGCAAATTGATCTCGCCATCAACGGTGCCAAGCACCAACTCGTGGTGGCGAAAAACTTATTTGCGAACACGAAAGAAATTGCCAAGTCGATCACCGCGACGGTGCCCGCACTGAAGGCGACCGACAACGCCCACGACACAACGACCAAAGAAGGCAAACTGCGACTGAATGCGATCGCTATTCCGGGCTACGAGATGACGGCAACCAACCCAACCTTGGGGCCGAGTTTCCTGCAACCGGACGGGACTCGCCTTGCCAATATCGGGCCGAACAAAGTGACGGTCGGTTATCGCCCGGAGTGAGTCACCGGTTTTTGCTAAATCCCGCGACAGCGATGGCGAACCCGAGTGTGCTATCTTCGCCATCGACAGTGACCTTTCGCAACACCGACACCACTTGCACGCCGTCCGATTTGCTGACAATCATTGGTTTCGTGACTTTCGTGTTTTGTGGGAACAACAACATGACGGCAGGGTGATCGCCGCCGATCACTTTGGTGCTATGTTTGATGAGTGACTTCACTTCAATGGTGTCCGCGTCTTGGTCCTTGTCGGCGGGCACGAGCAACACAAACTCGGCGTGCGGAGCAGTGCCGGTGTGGTCGCCAGTGTCCGGTTGAACGGCGAACCGCATCGTGTACACCCCCGCCTTGATGTCTTGTTTGCGGAAGTCCACGAACGGCTTATCAAATTGAATCACGCCGATCAACGTGCCGTCCGGAATCTCGCGGTATGTCAGCCCGTTTCGTACCTGCTCCGCCGTCGCCTTCATCGGGATCGTGTTACGGAACCAGATCGTGATCGCGTTGGTGCCGTCCTTGTCCGTGATCGCAATCGCGTTCGGATCGAGTTCCTTGCGGACCGCTGCCGTCACAAGTTCCGGCACATCGAGTTTGGCAGTGTTCGCATTCAACGTCGGGTCCGCCGACAGAGTTGTGACACAGAGCAGTAGAAATGGAAGCACATCAAACCTCATCACGAATCAGGGTGAATTATTGCACGACATCGGGTCCAAATCGCTCCACGGACGCTTGCCAGGTGCGGCCCTTGAATCGGTTTCCGTTCAATAAATAGAGCCGCTTCAAGCGGAAGAGGTGCGGAGAGTTGGCCAGGGCGCGCACGGCATCGTTGTCGAGATCGTTGTTGCGAAGGTCGAGTTCGACCAACCGCCGGCACTCCCGCATCTGCGCCAGTGCCTCGACCATGCGAACGGTGATGACGGGTTTGTTCTCCAAGTCGTAGACGGGCAAAATTTGCTCACTGGAATCGTCTTCCAAACTCGCCTCAATCTCTTCAACGCAGCCGCTCAGGTTGAGTTCCGTGACATACTCGGTCACGGGGCTGCTCAGTATCGTGGCGAGAATGTCCGGCGTGGTGATGCGGCCTTCGGTGATTTCGAGTCGGGCCGCGCAGTACCATTCGGGGTGGTTTTGAACGATGTCGCGGCGGAACGCATCCGGATCGCTCAGTTCGTCCACGCTCACGCGAATGACCGGGTTGCACAGGAACCCGCGATGAATGTAGGGGCGGACAGCCAGTCGTGGCGCTCCGCCCACCACGATGGCCGGGTTGCACAGTAACCCGCTATGAATGTAGCCTTCGTAACCGGGGTACAGTTGCGAGACGAGTTCGGATTCGCGCTTCTGGAGCGTGAGTTGCCGGTTCGCATCAACCCCGGATTTCGCCGCCAACTCGCACTGCACCCGGATCAGTTCCGCCCAGTTCTCGTCGCCGTTTTCTTGCAGGTAGTCCGCGAAGACGAGCCGGGGCAGGTCGTCGTTGGGGTTGCTGAAGATGGCGCGGAGGAAGGATTCGCGGTCGTGCATGGTGTTGAAATGTTACCACAACGCGGTCGTTTCGGGGTAGCCAAACATCAGGTTGAAATTTTGCACGGCCACGCCACTGGCACCGCGTATCAGGTTGTCTTCGGCGACCAGCACGATGACCTTGCCACGCACAACCCGAACCGTCAGGTCAATGAAGTTCGTGCCGGTCGTGTCTTTCGTGGCGGGCGGGTTGACGCGAACGCGGATGAAGGGATTAGCGCGGTAGTGTTCGCGGTACAAATCCAGCAACTGCGACTCGTTGACGGGCTGCGTCGGGGTCGCGTAAATCGTGCTGTGAATCCCACGATCCATTGGCACGAGGTGGGGTGCGAAGATCACTTCAACGGGTCGCCCGGCCACGTCTGAAAGGGCCTGTTCCATTTCCGGCGTGTGGCGGTGCTTGCCGACGTTGTACGCCACGACGTTCTCGTTGCACTCCGGGAAGTGCGTCCCTAACTTCGGTGTGCGTCCGGCGCCTGACACCCCGCTGACACTGTTGACGATGATGCCGGTGGTTTCGATCAACTGATGCTTCACAAGTGGGGCAAGGCCGATGATGCCGGTTTGCGGATAACAGCCGGGGTTGGCGATCAACTTCGCGGACGGGATTTTGTCGGCGTACAACTCCGGCAGCCCGTAGACCGCGTGGGCCAGATTCGCGGTGTCTTCGTGGGTGTGGCCGTACCAGTCGGCGTGAACCAACGGGTCGCGTAATCGGTAGTCGGCGCTCAGATCGACGACGCGGATGCCGCGTTCCAACAGCGGCTTCACGGCCTCCATGCTGGCACCGTGGGGCAGGGCACCGAACGCGACCTCAACGCCTTTTGCTTTCAGCCTGTCCGCATCAAACAGTTCCGTCGTTAAGTCGAGCCGTCCGAAAAGCGTCGGGTGGGCGTCCGAGATTGGCTGTGCGTCACGCGAGGTGATAGCGACAATCTCCGCGTGGGGGTGACGCAACAGAATCTTCGCCAGTTCCAGTGCCGTGTACCCCGACCCGCCCAGGATTGCGACTTTCGTTTTGCTCATCGTTCCAAATTCCCGATTGGTTTTGCCCACGTCCTAGCTACTATATCGACACGCCCGATCCCGAACGCCTGCCGAGTCCCATGTCAACCGAACCGCTCACCATCACTGCTGCCGCTCCGCTCATCCGCAGTGGGGAACTCACGCCGTCCGAGTTGTTGGAGCAGTGCCTTCAGCGCGTTGATTTATATGAGCCGCACATTCACGCCTGGGTTCACCTGGATCGGGAACGCGCCCGCCGCGACGCCGAAGTTCTCACGGACGAAGTGAAACGCGGTCAGTACCGGGGCGCACTGCACGGCATGCCGATCGGCATCAAGGACATTATTGATGTCTACGACATGCCGACGGCGTGCGGCTCGAAGCTCTGGCAAAACAGCTACGCGCGACAAGACGCCCCGGTGGTCGCCCGCCTTCGCCAAGCCGGTGCGATCATCCTGGGCAAAACCGTCACCACGGCTTACGCCTTCCTCGACCCGCCGATTACTCGCAACCCCTGGAACCTCGATCGCACGCCGGGCGGTAGCTCGTCCGGCAGTGCCGCAGCCGTGGCGTGCGGGATGTGCCTGGGATCGCTCGGTTCGCAAACCGGCGGCAGCCTGACGCGACCCGCCAGCTATTGCGGCGTGTGCAGCCTGAAGCCGAGCTATGGCCGCGTGAGCGTCGAAGGCGTGCTACCCCTCGCGCCGAGTCTGGATCACATCGGTGTCATGGCGAATTGCGTGCGGGACTTGGCGCATCTGTACGAGTGCATCGCGGATCGACCGTTTATGCTGGACACGTTTGGGCGGAAATACCCTGCGAGTGATGTAACGGGCTACAACGAGTGTTCGATCTTGCACCGCACCGATGACTTCGGCATAGCAGGTGTTGATGAAGTGATGACGAAGACGCTTCACGAGTTTTTGCTGCGTGTATCATCCAGTGCGATAGTAGCACATCGAACAGTTGCCATTGAGCCAGTGCGATTACCACCGAGCTTTTCGGACGTGTTGCGGCACCATGCGGTCATCATGGCTGTCGAAGCCGCCGCAATACTCCAGGAGCGGTTTCGACGGCACCCCGACGATTACCCGCCTAAAATCACGGAGTTGATTCAACGCGGTCTGGCGACACCTGCCACGGATTTTGAGAACGCCCAACGTCACCAGAAGCAAGTCATCGGCGATCTGATGCTTCGACTGAATTGCCTCATTCAACCGGCGACAACAGGATTACCACCCGGACCAGAGACGACCGGCAACGCGATGATGAACGCGCCCTGGAGTTACACGGGATTGCCCACTATTTCGTTACCGATCGGATGGAGCGACGGCTTGCCACTCTCCGTTCAAATTGTTTCGGAATCGGGCTACGAGGAGGAGTTGCTTCGGGCGGCAGCGTGGTGTGAGCAGGTTGTCGATCGGACCCATCGTCTACCCCCGGTGTCGGCATGAGTGCGTTCGCGGACTTGCTGGACATCTTGCACGAAGACAACCACCTGATTGCGGTGAACAAGCCGAGTGGGTGGGCGTCGGCGCACTTTGAGGGGCTGGACCAGACCGTCGATCAGCTTGTGAAGGGGTACTTGAAGGAAAAGTACCAGAAGCCCGGCAACGTATTTCTCGGCGTGGTGCATCGCATTGATAAGCCGGTGAGCGGGTGCCTGCTGTTCGCCCGCACCAGCAAGGCGGCGGCGCGGTTGAGCGAACAGTTCCGCGACGGCGCCGTGGAAAAGGTCTATTGGGCCGTTGTCGAAGCCGACGCGAATGGCGAGAAATCGTGGCTGAAGGCCGATTCGGGTTCGCTCGAAGATTGGTTGCTGCACGATGACGCCGCGATGTGTGTGAAGGTCGTTCACGCCGAAACAGATGGCGCGAAAATCGCCCGGCTGTTCTTTGAAGTGAAGGCACGACACGGCGGGTTGGTGCTCCTCGAACTCCGCCCGCAAACGGGCCGCAAGCACCAACTCCGTGTGCAACTCGCTTCACGCGGTAACCCAATTTACGGTGACGTGAAGTACGGTTCGTACCAAACGCTCGGCCACGCCATCGCGCTCCATGCCCGCTCGTTGACCGTGTTGCACCCGACACAAGGTGAGTCCCTCACGCTGACCGCCGAACTCCCCAAGCACTGGCGCGGACGATTTGCGAGGCTCCTGGCATGACCGTCGATGAGAAACTGGCCGCGATCCTCGCCGCCGTCCAAACCGACCCCGGCAACCGCGGCCTCGCCCGCGACCCGC